>JBLIAQ010000026.1:0-14126 GCA_047634535.1 Cycloclasticus sp. | reverse complement strand
AAAAGCCAGCCGCGTCTGCGACCTAAAAAGGGCAGCGTAAAGCGGTCAAAAAAGGGCGCCCAAACAAATTTCAGGGTATACGGCAGGCCGGCCAGAGCGAATAAGCCAATGGTTGTCAGGTCTACGCCTTCATCTGTCATCCACGCCTGCAGTACCGAGCCAGTGAGTAATAACGGTAGCCCGCTGGCGAAGCCCATTAGCAAAGCCATTAGCATGCGAGCGTTGAACACGCTCGCCCAGCGATGGGTTGGGTTAGATACTAAAGTCATAATCGATAATAAGCGGGGCGTGATCGGAAAAACGCTGATCTTTATAGATGGACGCGCCGCTAACCGACTCTTTAAGGTTGTTTGAAATGACCTGATAATCAATTCGCCACCCCGTATTGTTTGCCCAAGCTTGTCCGCGGTTAGACCACCAGGTGTATTGCTCAGCTTCCTGATTAACCTGGCGAAAAGCATCGACCCATTTTTCGTCGCCAAATAGCGTGTCCATCCAGGCGCGCTCCTCTGGCAAAAACCCAGAATTCTTCTGATTGCCGCGCCAATTTTTGATATCGATCTTTTTGTGAGCAATATTCCAGTCACCGCAAATGATGTGTTTTTTACCGTCGGCCTGTTTGCTGCGCAACACTGGAATAAGGCGATCCATTAGGTCGTATTTAAAAACCTGCCGCTCTTCTTTAGATGAGCCTGAGGGCATGTAAATAGATGAGACGCAAAGATCACCGAAGGTGGCTTCAATAAAGCGCCCTTCGGAATCAAAATCAGGCCAGCCGATGCCCTTGGTCACGTTGTCTGGTTTTTGTTTGGAAAATAGAGCGACACCGCTATAGCCTTTTTTTTCGGCGGGATGATAGTAGCAATGATAGCCCTCAGGGCAAAATACATCGGCGGTCAATTGATCCTCTTGAGCCTTGATTTCTTGCAAACAGAGAACGTCAGCTTCGAGCTGTTTTAACCAGTTAAAAAAACCTTTTCTTTCGCCAGCGCGTACGCCATTTATATTTATTGAAACAATTTTCATGGGTAAATTTGTTATAAAAAGTGGAAGGCGATATCATACCGAACAGCGAGAGCAATGAAAGCACTTGCTTAAATTTAACATTTTTCGTATCATGCGCGACCGAGTAAGGACTGTTTAAGTCCGGTATAGACTGAGAATACTATGAAACAAGATACCCATCCTGAATATAAAGAAATTTCTGTTGCTTGTAGTTGCGGCAATAATTTCAAAACTAACTCAACATTGAGCAAAGACGAATTACACATCGAGTCTTGCTCAGCTTGCCACCCTTTTTATACGGGCAAGCAACGAACTGTTAATACCGCTGGCCGAGTTGACAAGTTTAATAAGCGCTATCAACGCGGATAATTTACGGTTTAGACGCCAGGTCGATAAAATGCCACCTTTTAGGTGGCATTTTTTTTATCCGAAGAATTAGAATACAGGCTACTAAAAAGTTTAGGAGTCTTAAGATGATTGAGCGTCGTTGTATGTTAATAACGCTGGCCTTGTTAATATCAGGCTGCGCAGTGAACCCAGCAACGGGGGAGCGTGATTTTGTCTTAATGTCTGAAAACGAGGAGCTAGCCTTAGGCCGTCAGTACAGTCAACAGGTGATGAAAGAGTATCGCGCTTACGATAACGCGACTCTGCAACAATACGTGCAATCTGTTGGAGATAGAGTCGCGCGCGAAAGCCATCGGAAAAATTTATTTTATCGATTTACCTTGTTAGATAGCACGCAAGTAAACGCGTTTGCCTTGCCGGGCGGTTACATTTATATAACGCGAGGCCTGTTAGTGTACTTAAACAGTGAGGCTGAGTTGGCCGCCGTTTTAGGCCATGAGCTAGGACACGTTACCGCCAGGCATTCAGTCAGGCAGCACGGTTTGGCAACGGCGACCAATGTGCTGGGTAGTATTCTTGCGACCACCTCAGGGATTCAGGGAGTAGGGCAGCTAACAAACCTGTTGAGTACGGGAATTGTCAGAGGTTACGGACGAGAGCACGAATTGGAGGCCGATGGTTTGGGCGTCGACTATTTAGTGAAGGCCGGGTACCCAGCAACCGCGATGAAAAAGGTGATAACAACGCTTAAAAACCAGGAGCTTTTTGATAAAAAACTGGCAAAAGAGCAAGGTCGCGAACCACGGGCCTATCATGGCGTTTTTTCGACCCACCCGAATAATGATACTCGGTTACAAGAGGTGTTAACGCGGGCCGGGAAACAATTAAAATCAACGACGGTTAGTGATAAACAAGATGCGATTTTTTTAAATCAATTAGTCGGCTTAACGTTTGGTGATAGTGAAAAGGATGGCATTACCCGCAGCAATAATTTTTACCACCCCGATTTAAATTTTAAAATTACATTTCCAAAAAACTGGTTAATCTCAAATAGTTCACAAGCAATTGCGGCGGCTTCTCCGGGTGATACAGCATTTATGCAGCTAGTGTTACAGGATTTGAATCAAAAAATGACGCCGCAACAGTTTTTGAAAACCCGACTGGGGATAAGCGGAGTTATCAGTGAGGCGCCGTTATCGATAGGTCCTTTTGTTGGCCATACGGTAGTCGTTAACGGTAAAACCCCGTATGGGCAGAGAAAAATGCGCGTGGCGGTGGTATACGACGGGCCGCGCGCCTTTATTCTTTTTGCGGCAACTAAGAAAAATAATAGCTTTGAACAATTTGATGTGCAATTTCTTGCAAGCATTAACAGTTTTTCACGGCTCAGTAGAGACGATAGAAAAAACGCAACCGAATTGACATTGCAGCTTACCAGGGCTGTACGTGGCATGGTTATGCGCGACTTGACGAAAGCCTCGCCTATTACTCACCACGCAGAGGATCAGCTGCGGCTTTTAAATGACCTTTTCCCCGTGGGAGAGCCTAAATCAGGTGACCTGATGAAGATAGTCCGTTAAAATTACGGGTCATATTGAAAATTATTTTAATCAAAGCGCCTATACTGTGTGCCGAGAGCAAAATCACCATTTAAGTAGGAGTTACAGATGTCTTCAAAGAATTTAACGTTAACGGACAACGAGAGCGGAAAAAGTATAGAGCTACCGTTACTGGAAGGCACCTTGGGCAACCCTACCATCGATGTTAAAGGCATTCCTGGCGCGCTAGGCTACTTTACACACGACCCAAGTTTTGGCACGACGGCGAGTTGCGAAAGCAAAATTACGTTTATTGACGGTGATAAGGGTATTTTGCTGCATCGTGGCTACCCTATTGAGCAATTAGCTGAGCACAGTAGTTATATTGAAACGGCCTACTTGCTGATTCATGGCGATTTGCCAGATAAAGAAGAGTTTGAAAAGTTTAGTACGGTTATTCGTCGCCATACGATGATTAACGAGTCCCTGAAAACATTTTTTGGTGGCTTTCGACACGACGCTCACCCGATGTCTATGATGATGGGCGTCGTCGGATCGTTGGCTGCTTTTTATCATGATGGATTGAATATGAATGATGAGGAGCACTTAATGATTTCGGCTCACAGGCTTATTTCTAAGCTGCCAACCATTGCCGCGGCTTGTTATAAACATTCGATTGGCGAGCCTATCGTGTATCCGCGCAATGATTTGGACTATTGTGAAAACTTACTTCATATGATGTTTTCAGTGCCCTGTGAAGAATACGTCGTTAGCCCAGTCGCGGCTAAAGCATTAAATTTATTGTTTATATTACATGCCGATCACGAGCAAAACGCCAGTACATCAACGGTCAGACTGGTAGGTAGTACGGGGGCGAATCCGTTTGCCTGTATTTCGGCGGGTATAGCGGCGTTATGGGGCCCAGCTCACGGCGGAGCTAACGAAGGCGTTTTGAAAATGCTAGAGGAAATCGGTAGTGTTGATAATATCCCTAAGTTCATAGCTAAAGCTAAAGACAAAGATGATCCTTTCAGGCTCATGGGCTTTGGTCATCGCGTGTATAAGAATTTTGACCCTAGAGCGACCATTATCAGAAAAGTTTGTTACGAAGTTCTAGCCGAAACCGGAGTCGAAGACCCGATGTTTGAGTTGGCTATGAAGTTAGAAGAAGTGGCATTGGAGGATGATTATTTCGTTGAGCGAAAGTTATACCCAAATGTTGATTACTATTCGGGTGTTATTTATAAAGCGTTAGGTATTCCTGTAAGTATGTTTACGGTGATGTTCGCTTTAGCAAGAACGTCTGGTTGGGTCTCGCATTGGTTGGAAATGATGGCGGATCCTGACGGTAGAATTGGACGTCCTCGTCAGCTCTATACTGGCGTGAAAGAACGTGACTACGTAGCGCTAAATAAGCGCTAAATTGCGGCAGGACTAAAGTAGGGAAAGAGCGCAGCGCAAGCTGTGCTTTTTTTTGCCTGGCAAGTTTTAGAAGAGGTTGTCAATAACTTGTTGCTGCTCGACGCGTGAATTATTAAGCTGGTGGCTTGAGGTATCTAAAGCGGGTACGTTTTCTTGCCTAAAATATTCAAAAATAGCACTTGGATTAGCGGGGTCGGTTTTAAATCCTGTATTGGGATCAATCAAAATACCGACGATGCCGTCAGGCTGTGATAGTGCTATATTCGGAGTGCCTTCGAGAGCTTTGCTCATAAAGTCAATCCATATGGGCAAGGCGGCGTGCCCACCTGTTTCTTTGTTGCCCAATGGCCGGCTGTTGTCAAAGCCGACCCAGGTGACGGCAACTAGGGATGGGTTAAAGCCACTAAACCAGGCGTCGCGTTGGTCATTGGTCGTGCCTGTTTTGCCCGCCAAATCAGTTCGCCCAAGACTTAGGGCTCGCCGGCCTGTGCCGCGACTGACAACGTCTCGTAATAAAGAGTTGGCGAGAAAATTTAATTGTGGCGAAATAACGCGCGGAGCGTTTTTAGGCGTCGGGGTCGTTTTATCAGCTATCTCACCGCTAATTAGTGCGTCATCAGTTTCTAACGGGGTGAGGCTAACCGAGACCGATGGCGCCTCTTCTACAGTTAATGTTTTATCATTTTCGGTGGCCAGCAGAGGGTTGGCCTGAAATAATTCTTCACCGGAATAAGAAACAACGCGGTCAATAAAATAAGGTTTTATTTGAAATCCACCGTTGGCAAAAACGGAATAAGCCGTTGCCATTGTGTAAGGGTTCGCGCTACCGCTACCAAGAGATAGTGAAAGGTTTTTAGGCAGGTCAGCTGGATTAAAGCCAAATCGAGTTGCAAAATTACGCACATAGGAAACACCAATATCTCTTAGAATTCGAATAGAAACGAGATTTCTGGAGTGAGTCAGGGCTTCGCGTAATCGAGTAGGGCCAAAAAATTGCCCGCTGTAATTCTCGGGTCGCCATTGCCGCTCGAGCCCAGCGTCGTTGAAAACGACTGGGGCGTCGTTAATCAAGGTTGCAGCCGTGTAACCTTTTGATAAAGCGGCAGTATATAAAACAGGTTTGAAACCAGATCCTGGCTGGCGTTTAGATTGGACGGCCCTATTAAACTTACTGGAGTAGTAGTCGTAGCCGCCGACCAGAGCGGTTAAAGCGCCATCTGCTGGATTAAGCGCGACTAACGCACCTGTTACATCGGGCACTTGCGCCAGTTCATAACTGGAGCTTCCAGGTTTTTGGCGCACACGAATAATGTCGCCGACAGATAAAATATCTGTGGCTTTGCTCGGCGCTTTCCCTTGCTTGTTTTCATTGATATAAGGCCACGCCCACTTTAAATCTTGCCATATAATTTCATGGCTACGGTTATCAAGCGTCACGACCTGAATGCTTTGTTCTGACGAGCTGGTAACCAGCGCAGGTAGCGTTTCTCCAATATTTTTATGAGTAGATAAGGGGCTGGAGTGTAACGCATTGAAATCGATACTCGTTAAATCGACGTGTCCCAATATGCCTCGATAACCGTGCCGTTTATCATAGTTATGCAGGGCGTTTCTGACGGCAAGGTTGGCGGCATTTTGTTGGTAACTATCGATAGTGGTGTAAACGAACATGCCCGAGGTGTAAATTTCCTCGCCATACAGCTTAAACATCTCGTCGCGCACCATTTCTGCAACGTAGGGAGCCTCTAGTTCGTTGGACGCGGAACGCGCTCTGGCGGTAATTGGTTCACTGACTGCAGCATCGAATTGAAGCTGGTCGATGTAGTTAAGGCTAAGTAGTCGATTTAATACATAATTGCGCCTTGCGAGTGCTCTTTCAGGGTTGGTGATTGGGTTAGAGCTAGAAGGAGCTTTAGGTAGGCTTGCAATCATGGCCTGTTGAGCCAGGCTGAGTTCTTCGAGCTTTTTCCCGTAGTAAACATTCGCGGCAGCAGCTATGCCGTATGAACGATGACCAAGGTAAATTTTATTTAGATAGAGAGAAAGAATGTCCTGTTTGCTGAGTTGTTGTTCGATGGCGAACGAAATTAATATCTCACGTAATTTTCGTAGATAGGTTTTTTCTGAACTTAAAAAGAAGTTGCGGGCAACTTGCATGGTAATCGTGCTGCCCCCCTGTCTTTTTTCTCCAGTTAATACCAGCTGAGTTGCCGCGCGAGCGAGACCCATAAAATCTACGCCAGAGTGTTGGAAAAAATCCTTATCCTCGGCTGCCAGAAAGGCATCTATTTGCAGTTGTGGGATATCGGCATATAATATTGGAATGCGTTTTTTTTCGCCGAATTTGGCGATTAGTAAGCCGTCCTTACTGAAAACGCTAAGAGGGGTTTGAAGCTGAATGTCATTGAGTGCGCGGGTGTCAGGTAAATCAGGGATAATGACGAGCTTGACATAAACTCCAATAATCCCCGCCAGGAGCAGGCTAAAAATAAGGAGCCATTTGAAAATAAACTTTAAAAATGGAAAAGCTCTGTGTGTTTGAGTCATACCGATAGGGGCTTGAAAGTTTATTAAAGGTTGGGTTTTGCCTGGGTATTGTATTAGTATTGTGAATAGAATCACATTAACACACGCTGAAATAATAGATTTTTAAAAAAAGCAGAAAAATTATAAATTAAAGCTATACTCAAGCTAAGTATTGTTAGTCATTGATTTTATAGTTAAACTGAACTCATATTTATATTGTCTTATTATTTTAAAGATGTATAGAAAAAGGAAAAAAAAGGATGTCTTTTTTCAAGCGAATTAATCCCAATGTACTGGGTATTGATATTAGTACCTCAGCTGTAAAACTGATTGAGCTGAGCAGGCATGGCACGCGTTTTCGTGTGGAGTGTTATGCGGTAGCGGCGCTTCCAGAAAACGCCGTGATTGACAATAATTTTGCCGATATCGATGCGATTGGTCAATCCATAAGAACAGTCGTTGAGCGTTCTGGAACAAAATTAAAACAGGCGGCGGTGTCTGTTACAGGTTCTGCGGTGATCACCAAGATTGTAACTATCCCAACCCCTGAAAATAATGATGACCTAGTGTCTCAGGTCGAGTTAGTAGCCGATCAATATATTCCTTATTCACTTGACGAAGTTAATTTAGACTTTAGTGTTATTGGGCCTAATGAAAAGAACAAAGGCATGGTCGACGTTCAACTCGCGGCGTCGAGACGGGAAAATATAGACGACAGGGTTGCGGTATTAGATTTGGCTGGTCTTAAAGCCAGGATTGTTGACGTTGAAGCCTATGCGCTAGAAAATGCATATGGCCTTTTGAAAAGTGCCTTGCCAGACTACGGGCCAGAGGCGACCATCGCGATAGCGGATACCGGGGCTAATGTTACAACGCTCAATATCATTCATAAAAACAAGGTTATATATTCAAGAGAGCAGGGTTTTGGTGGTAAGCAGTTAACAGAAGAAATTCAGCGGCGATATGGCCTGTCCTATGAGGAAGCCGGAATGGCAAAGAAGCACGGTGGTTTGCCAGACAGCTATATAACAGAGGTATTAGATCCGTTTAAAGAGGTTATGTGTCAACAAATAGGTCGCTCCCTGCAATTCTTTTTCTCTTCAAGTTCGCAGCATAGCGTAGATCAGATAGTTCTTTCAGGGGGGACGTCCTCTCTGCCGGGTATTGATGCGTTGTTGGAAGAAAAATTGGGAACGCCGACAACCGTCGCCAACCCGTTCTCTCAAATGTCGCTAGCGGCAAAAATTAAGGCACAAGCCTTGAGTAACGACGCACCAGCCTTGATGATTGCTACTGGGCTTGCATTAAGGAGTTTCGATTAATGGCTAGAATTAACCTTCTTCCCTGGCGTGAAGAGCTTCGTCAGCAGCGACAAACTGATTTTTTGATATTTCTGGGGGTCGGTATTATTGCTTCGATTGTGATTATGATAGGCATTCATTTTACGATAGAAGGGCTTATTGACAATCAGGGTAGCCGTAATCGCTTCTTGCAAAATCAAATAGCTATTTTAGACAAAGAAATTAAAGAAATAAAAGAGCTAGAAAAAACGAAAGGCAAATTGTTGGCTAGAATGGAAGTTATTCAACGACTACAAAGGAGTCGACCAGAGATTGTTCACATGTTTGATCAGTTAGCTAAAACAGTGCCTGAGGGCGTTTATCTCACTAAGTTTAACCAAAGTGGCACTAACCTGTCGATTGATGGGTCTGCACAATCTAACACCCGCGTTTCGGCTTACATGCGAAAGCTGGAAGGTTCGCCTTGGTTAAAAGGTACTGACTTAAATGTCATTCGATCTAAAGGTGTTGATGCAAATAGTTTCACCTTAAAGGCTACCCAATCTAAAGTTGGGGAGCCCACGGAGGGAAGATGAAATGAATTTACAAGACATTAATTGGGATTTCAATGAGGCGGGTAATTGGCCACTGTTAATCAAATTATTGGCCATTATATTAGTCAGCCTAATTTTAATGGGGGTGTGGGTTTACTCTGATACGCTAGATCAGTTAGACGCCTTGAATAAAGTGGAAAAAGAAGAGCTTGTTTTAAAGAAAACGTTTGAGAATAAGCAGGGAAAAGCGGTAAATCTTGCTGCTTACAAACAACAGTTAAGTGATATGCAAAAGCAATTTGGTGCAATGTTGCAACAGCTCCCAAATAAAACGCAGATAGCTGACTTGTTGGTTGATGTATCTCAGGCTGGGCTTGCGAGTGGCTTAGAGTTTAGTTTGTTCCAGCCCTTGGGCGAGTCAAGAAAAGATTTTTATGCTGAAAAGCCTATTAGGTTGACGGTTCAGGGAACGTATCACGAAATTGGCGAGTTTGTCAGTAACCTGGCTGCTCTACCGCGTATTGTGACGCTTCATAACGTTTCGTTAACGCCTAATAGTGCCAAAGGGAGTCTGACGATGAACGCCACCGCGAAAACCTATCGTTATTTAGATGAGGATGGCAAATAATGATGCTTTTTCGCCTAGATAAAACTATCAAGGCTTGTGCTTTAATAGCATTAGCCTTTACCTTGCCCGCCTGTGTTGGCGAAGAATTTGACGACTTAAAAGCTTTTATAGCGCAAATTAAAGCAAGGCCAGCAAAACCTATAGAACCAATGCCGGTTATTGAGTCTTATGAGTCTTACACGTACGACTCAGAGTCGTTAAGAGACCCTTTTGCAAAAGTTGACGAGCCGCAGCCTTTGAGTGAAGTTATGGCAATTGATGGGCCAGGCCCCGATTTAGACAGAGGAAAAGAAGAACTGGAATCTTATCCGTTAGATACGTTACGTATGGTCGGCACATTATCAAAAAATGGTCAGCTTTGGGGGCTTGTTAGGGCAAATGATGGCGTGATACACCGCGTTCAGAGCGGTAATTATTTGGGACAAAATTTTGGGAAAGTTATCCGAGTACAAAATCAACAGATTGATCTTGCCGAGTGGGTCATCAGTACGACTGGAAAGTGGCGCGAAAGAGACGCGTCATTGGCTCTGGCCGAATAAAAGCGAGAATTGATTATGAAACAAGTAAACAAGGGAAAGTTCATGCATAAGTTAATGATAAGTGGATGGGGCGTAAAAAAGCTGCAAAAAGCGCATCTTATTAAAGCGCTATTTGTTATGACCTGTTGGGTCTCAATGTCGCTTGTCACCGTTAATGCGGCCGTATTGAAGGATATTCAGTTTTCTGGGCTTCCGGGCAATAAAGTGCAAATTGAATTAGCGTTAGACTCCGCGCCGGGACAGTTGAAAAGTTTTAGCACAGATAATCCTGCGCGTATTGCTATTGATATGGAAGGCGTGAGTAATGCAGCTGGCAAAGCAACGATTCCTATCAATATTGGCAGCGCGATCAGTGTTAGAGCACTAGAAGCAGGAGGCAAGACGAGGATAGTTTTGAACTTAAGTAACGCGGCGCCTTATGCAACAAAAGTAGTCGGCAATAGCGTCTTTTTGACATTAGGTAGCGTACCAACTCACTCTGTTGTCGTTGCCGAGGCATCTCAATCAGGAATGGCATCAAATGCGATTGACGGCATAGATTTTAGACGCGGCGAAGAGGGAGAGGGTCGTGTCCTTGTGAGCCTTAATAACGCATCGGCTGTGGTTGATGTTAAAGAAGAGGGTGGCAAAGTCATTATCGATATTAAAGATACGTCTGTACCACCTGCATTAGCAAACAGATTAGACGTATTAGATTTTGCCACACCAGTAAAAACGATAGACGTAAAGCCATCGGGTAAAAACACTCGTTTATCTATAACGCCCATTGGGGCTTATGAGTTCTTGTCGTATCAAATGGATGATCTGTTAACGGTCGAATTTAAGCCGCTTACAAAACAGGAAGAAGAGGATTTGGCAGCTGAAAAATTTCCATTTACGGGTGAAAAATTATCACTTAACTTCCAAAGCATAGAAGTTCGATCTGTATTGCAACTATTGGCCGATTTTACCGATATGAATCTAGTTGCCAGTGATTCAGTTGGCGGTAATGTAACCCTGCGATTAAATAATGTGCCCTGGGATCAGGCGCTAGATATTATTTTAAAAAGCAAAGGCCTGGCTAAGCGCATCACCGGTAATGTGATGATGGTGGGTCCACAAGCGGAAGTGGCCGCGCAAGAAAAGCTTGAACTAGAAGCGAAAAAACAAGTGACAGAGCTTTCACCGCTCGAGACCGAATTTTTCAGCATCAGTTACGCCAAAGCTTCAGAATTAGCGACGGTGTTGAAAGCATCCGGTGGTGGGGGAAACAGAGGCGATCAGAACGAAAGGCTCATCTCTAGTAGAGGCGGGGTGTCAGTTGACGTTCGAACCAACACATTATTAGTTCAGGAGACGGCTGATAAATTAGTAGAAATACGCCGAATTATCGAGCGGCTCGATAGGCCCATTCGCCAGGTGATGATTGAGTCTCGCATCGTGATTGCCAATGATGATTTTACTCGTGATCTGGGTGTAAGATTTGGAATAGCTGGTATAGACCAAAGTAATGATTCAATTTCTGCGGTTACGGGTGGTATAGACGAAGGCTTTACTGATGCCACCGTGGGCATTGAAGATTTTGGAGGCATGGTAGTTGATTTGCCTGCGGCCAATCCAGCGGGAGCTGTTCATTTTCTGGTCGGCAAAATTGGCAGCTCGTTATTACAATTAGAGTTATCTGCTTTACAAACAGAGGCCAAGGGCGAGGTCATTTCAAGCCCGCGCGTGATTACCTCCGATCAAATTGAAGCGTCTATAAGTCAGGGTGTGCAAATACCCTATCAGGAGGCATCATCGTCAGGCGCGACGTCTACAAGCTTTCAGGACGCTTTTCTTGAACTAAGAGTAACGCCTCGTATAACGCCAGATGATAGGATCAATATGGAACTATCTATTTCTAAAGATGAAGCGGATCGGTCGACCACTCCACCTGCTATTAACGTACAGGAAGTTAAAACGACGGTATTGGTGGATAATGGAAATACGGTTATCCTCGGTGGTATCTATGAGCGCACCAAAAGCAATGGCGTTAAAAAAGTACCTTTCTTTGGTGATTTGCCTGGCGTAGGAGTTTTGTTTCGGAATACGACTAAGTCAGATAATAATCGTGAGCTGTTATTCTTTATTACACCTAAAATTTTAAAAGACGAGCTTCGGGTGAATTAAATTCAAGTATAAGCTTAAGAATAACGGGGCTTTTAGCCCCGTTTTTTTATATAAATGGCATGGGAATAAAAGTAGGAGCCGATACTGCAATAACAGTGATTAAGAAAAAATAGTTATTAATTGTCTATTGTCGCTCGTGATATAGTTTTACTTAAATTAGCGGCCAAGATTAATACATGTTAGAAAAAAACAATATATACCTTATTGGCCCCATGGCCGCAGGTAAATCGACCGTCGGGAAAATACTAGCCCAGAGAACAAATAAACCCTTTTACGATACAGATGCCGAGTTAATTAAATGTACGGGTGTTGAAATTTCGTTAATCTTCGAGCTTGAAGGCGAAGAAGGATTCAGGAGGCGAGAAACTGAGAAACTAAAAAAATTGGCCGACTTAAATGGCGCGGTTATCGCGACTGGTGGCGGTATAGTACTAAAAGAAGAGAACAGGCGCATATTGCATGAAACGGGACGTATAATCTATCTGCAATGTTCGGTAAACCAACAGCTGAACCGAACTAAATTCGACACAAAAAGGCCTTTGCTACAAACCGATAACCCAAGAGCTAAGCTGGAAGAGTTGATGCGCCACCGCGCCCCCTTGTATGAAAGCATCGCAGATATAACTATTAGCACGGATAAGGCCAATAGCAAACGCGTTATTAAAACCATCATCGATAAATTAAATATCAAATCATGAGCTTAAAAGACACCTTAACGCTAGACCTCGGTAGTCGAAGCTATCCCATTTATATAGGGAGTGGCCTTTTGGCTAGCCCTGGCTTGCTCGAAAAACACATACAGTCACAGCAGGTAATGATTGTTACAAATGAGACCATTGCGCCTTTCTACTTAGATGCATTAACCAGTCAGCTAGCCCCAGCGATCGATGTCAAAACGGTCGTATTGCCGGATGGTGAGTCGTTCAAAACATTAGAATACTTAAATAAAATTTACGACGCGCTGCTAGAAAACAGGTGCAACCGTCAGATAACACTTATAGCTCTTGGCGGGGGTGTGATTGGTGATATGACTGGTTTCGCGGCAGCAAGTTATCAACGCGGTGTGAATTTTATTCAAATTCCAACAACACTGCTATCGCAAGTAGACTCGTCAGTAGGTGGAAAAACAGGCGTAAATCATAGGCTGGGTAAAAATATGATAGGTGCTTTTTATCAGCCAAAGTGCGTTTTAATTGATACGTCGGCGCTATCGACGTTGCCTGATAGAGAGCTAAGCGCGGGATTAGCTGAAATAATTAAGTATGGTGCAATTTGCGACGGTGAGTTTTTTCAGTGGCTCGAGCGCAGCATGAATAGTTTGCTGGCGAGGAATATAGACGCTTTAACATACGCGATCAAAACATCTTGCGAGAAGAAGGCGCAGGTCGTCGCCAAAGATGAAAAAGAATCGGGAGTTCGTGCAATACTTAACTTTGGCCACACCTTTGGCCACGCTATAGAAGCGCATATGGGTTATGGAAAATGGTTACACGGCGAGGCGGTGGCGGTTGGGATGTGTATGGCCGCCGAATTATCGACTAAGCTAGGTCTGATAAAGGCTGAAGAAGCTTCGCGGATACGCTCTCTTTGCGAAAAAGCGAACTTGCCTGTGGACAGGCCCGCCGGCATGCAAGTGAATGACTTCATTAAATATATGAAAGTGGATAAAAAAAATATAACAGATTCAATTAGGTTGATTTTACTGAAACGATTAGGCGAAGCGGTCGTTTCTGATGAAGCCAATGAAGCATTAATAAGAGGAGTAATTAGCGACTATTCAGAGGCGCTTAATTCGGTGGAGAAATGATGTCAAAAGAAGATAACCTGGAGGACGCTGCGTTCATTTCGGCGCAAAGGCAGCAAAGACTGGACTTGATACACCACCTGATACCCAATACCAGGCAGGTGATTCTGGTGCGGGGGCCCGAAAAATCCGGCAAATCATTTTTCATACGGCAGTTTAAAGCTCAGGCTAACCCAGGCTGGAACATCTGTTCAGTAGATGCAAAACAAATGATGGGTAGTGATGAGCCGCTAGCAGTTATTGCAAAAGCCTTCGATGAATTAGATGAGAGCGAGAAGCCGCTACTGGTTAGGTTTGCATCCTGGTCAAAGGCAGCTAAGACGGTCATTATATG
>JBLIAQ010000025.1:0-14854 GCA_047634535.1 Cycloclasticus sp. | reverse complement strand
TCATCATGCCTTCCACAATGGCGATGATTAATGAGAATATAGAAGCTAAAGCTAACCCCAAAAAGATCAGCGTGAGTAATCTTGAAAAAATTTTTCTTACCAGTAAATCACTTGAATTTGTCATCATATCCTTTGTTAAAACTTAATATTTTCGTTTGAGTCAATGCGCTTGACTTGTTGTTATGGTCACAAACTTCTTATAGCCTCTAGGGCACAAGTGGCCTTAAGCATTTCTATTTGTGTGCGTTTTTTATCACTTTAAGTTGTTTTCAACGATTAAGCCAGCGTCTATTTTTGCGATAAAGTTCCATGCTTTTTTAATCTGCCATAGCGACGATAAATAAGCTTATAAACGAAGGATCTGTTAGCTTGGTAGTTATATATTAAGTTGTTTTCGCTATCGCGTGGACGTTCATTTTTTGTTTGTCCAATAGACACGAAGGAAAGAAACAGGATGCAACCGGCAGGAGTGATTACGTAGGTATCAGTCCACTAACCAGGATTTAGTTGAGTCCCATAATTCAGACGCGCCATCACCGCTTTCCTGTAAAGCCTGCATGCTTGCAGTTTTAATTGCGGCCCATTTCTCGGCACTGTATTGAACCGTGTTGTCGAAAGCATTCGAGGCCGTTTCAATTGATTGTTCCTTTACTTCAGACAGAATCCTTTTTGAGTCTTCCTCGCCTTCTTTAACGCATTGGTCAAGATCAAACTCAACGTCAGTTCCGTATAGGATGTTGGCGTCTTGCTGGAGGTCCTGTTTATCTTCGCAATAATTCGAGACCTCAAGATAAGTCATCGTAGCAACTACGGCTACGGTACCTATCGTTGCAGCTGCGAGAGCAGTTGAAGCAACTCGTTTGCCTGATCTAGTGGCGAACCTTTTTGTGGTTTTTATTTTTTTTTGCACATGTCGTTTTTTCATCCGTTCAGTGATGAGCTGAGAGTTTTTTAAATTTTGCAAGGCACTAATAGACGTCGCTGTTAGACCAACAACACCAAGGATCGTGTTAAGAAATAATGATGCAGCAAGAGCGGTTGCGGCTAGCGTTACGGAAAAGGTAAGCAGGATTGTTTTTTTCATAATAGTGCCTAATTTAAAATTAGGGGCCGCCGTTAGGCGTACCTCTTGAATAATGCCTTAGGCGTTATTATGAGCAAGACGAGCCTTGATTCTAATTTTTTATTATCACTTAAGGGGCTGGTAAGTGAGTGATGGCGCTCTCCTTACATCCACCTTTTCCGCTTGAAAAGCCATATTTGCCCGCCTGCGACGCCTACCAATATGAGGCAGAAGACGGCGAATGCCCAGGGGTTTTCTGTTCCTGGAATACCACCGACGTTAATGCCCAATAAACCGGTCAGTAAACCAAGGGGGAGGAAAATCCCGGTGACTATTGATAGTACATACATTGTCTTGTTCATTTGCTCAGACAGTCGATTATTGAGTTCTTCCTGAATGACAGTTGCTCTATCTCGTACAGCGTCAAGGTCTTCAACGTATCGCGTTGTGATGTCGGCAATTTCCCTTAGCCGCATGCGATCCATTTCGCTGAGCCACTTAACCTTTTCGTTGTGTAAGCGGGTCATCACATCGCGTTGTGGAGCTAAATAGCGACGCATACTAATGGCGGTTCTGCGAATGCTAGCGATTTTCTGGCGGAGTTCGTAGCTCTGCTCTGTTAGTACTTCATTTTCAAGCTCGTCAACCGTATCGTCGACGTCGGAAATAACGGTTCCCATTCGGAAGGCCAGGCGATCGGCGAGATTCTCAAGAAAATCACCAGGTCCAGTGGGGCCATTTCCAGCAATAACAGCTTTTCGAATGTCATCGACAGCCATAATGCGCCGGTGCCTTAAGGTCACTAGGCGGTTTTGCTCGATCCAGCATCGAATGGAGACCATATCGTTCGGGTCTGTATCCGGATTGAGATTGACACCACGCAGAATAATTAGCATTCCGTCTTTGTGCACCAGGCTTCTAGGGCGGGTTTCTTCTGCCGTTAGCGCAGCCAGTATGACGGGGTCAATCCCGCTGTCATCATATAGCCAGTTTTTAGTGTCCTTTTCAGTATAGTCCAGGTGAACCCAAAGAACGCTTTTCTCTTGGCTCCATGTCTTAATAGCGTTCCAGTCGATTTCTTTGCCGCCACCTTGCCCATCTAGTGAGAGAGCAAAAATGAGTCCTGAGTTGTTGTCCATACGATTATCCTTCGTTCGCTGCTAATAGTGGCAAAAAATCATGTCGCCAGGTAGGTTCGAGAAAATCATGGGGGCCAAGCAACTGGTTTTAGCGCTGTAGCCCATCAATAACGTTATCCCTATCCTGCCAGTTTCTTATACTTAATCCGTCTTGGCTGATCCGCTTTATAATCTTCGTAATTACCTTCAAACCATACCACATTACTGTCGCCTTCAAAGGCCAGCATATGGGTGGCGATTCTATCTAAAAACCAGCGATCATGCGAGATAACCTTCATTAATCCTGTGTGAGTAAGGCTTGCGTGTTTTTCGACTAGTTTTTGGGGGGTCTGATGGCATATTTTTTAATGATTACTTTAACCAATAGCCGTCACTTGAACGCATCAATTTCTTGTTAAGAGTGGGGCTCACTAGCCTATGAATCATGTGAATCAAGCTGGCTGAGCCCTTGATTCTTGATTTTTTTAAATTTTAAACAGAGCTAAAAATCAATCGAGTCTGACCCTATTGATTTCTCAGCCTGCTTGATTTAATTGTGAAGCAATATCGCCGGCCTTGCTTAATTCTTTTCGTAGGAAAAGCTCGACGGTTATGAATGCAAAAGGAACTATAGAAGCCAAGAAAACAAGAAGCCAAACAATGACAGACCAACTTCGTTTATGTGACGCATGAAGAGACAGAATTAAATATGCGAAGAATAGAGCCCCATGAATAGCGCCTAAAGGGAAAACGTAATCTCGACTAATTATGCCAAGCGTAACGCTCAGTATAAGTAAATAAGAGATACCCTCTAACAGACTAGCTAATCTAAATGCCTTCATATTTTACCTAAAAAAATAATGTAATTGTTTTGTCAGTGCTTAATGGCACATAACGTTTAATTTAAAGGGCGCGCGTTTTTTGGCGCGCCCGCTTTGAAATGTTTGTTAGGTGAGCAAGTCAATGCCACCAATTTATTTAATGCAAGCCAGTTAATAACTATAGGGAATGCTGCTATAACGAGCCCCCATATTTCATGGCCACTTATTATGCCAGCATCAAGTGCGCCGACCATAAACAAGACCAAGAAAACAGCACCTAGAATACTGACAATTATATTTTTTAATGGCTTATTAGACAGCAATATGATTATTATCGAAAGTAAAGCCAAGACACCATAACAAACAGAAATCAGGCCAAACATAATAACTATAAGAGGTGCATCGTTACTAACCAAAACCGCCGACCCATATAGGATATAGCAGGTTGAGATCAGTGTTACTAGGAGTATAAGAAAAATTTTCACTAAGTTTTTAATTCCTTTTGTGCCACTTAACGCCTACTTAAGCGGAAAAATATTGTTGACTATAATGCGAACGGAGTGAAACAACGAACTGTATTTTTCCGGTTTGAAGTTCTTGTTAGCCATTGATTATGCTTTCGATGATGCCAAAAGCCGTTACAAACCCAGCGAAATCCTCGGGCACCCCATTCTCACAGTAAGCATTTAGGGTCAGAGTAAAAACTTCTGGCTTGAAAGCAGAAATGACTTGGAATAGTTTTTACTCTGACCCTAAATATCATAAATTTCAAACAGAGCTAAAAATCAATCGAGTCTGACCCTATTGATTATTAAAATGGAATGTCATCGTATTCAAATGCATCTGAGACACCATAAATGAGCTGTTTTGCAGAATTTTTGAGTGACTCAATCGTTTCTTCATCAACATTGACTGTTTCACCATTGGTGGTTTTTCCGTTACGGTGTACCAAATCATGCCGTTGTATTACATATTGCTGCATTTTAGAGATATCAGGAAACTTGATATCGAACGTTTTTTGATACATCTCTTTAACCAGTGGCAATTTGTGGTAAATGGTCGCAACCATAATTGTTTTTGCCTTTTCTTTGATATTTTTCGATACGCTGAAAACATCGCTGACACTGATTTTTTGTTTTTTAAATTCAGGATGTGTTGTAACAAAGTTCTCTAAGTAGGTTTCTGATGACAATGCTTTGTTGATAAATGCATCAGATAAATAAGTTTCAACTGCACCAATAATGCTGATAAACAGCTGTCTTAACAATATTTTTCTTAGGTCTGGGTCAATGGTATCTATTTCACGCAATCGATCGAGGTTTTCAATTTCACACAAAAAGTTCATTTTATACTCAGTATTATCGAAAATAGCGCCTAGTTCGTATTCATCATCAGCGCTGCGTTCTAGCGCCCATGGAGGAAGGTGAACTGTTAAATTGCTATCAAGACCTGATACATTCCCCAAAACCTGTTTGTCGCTCTCTTCGCTAAAAGTTACTACATATTCATAAATGAGGCCATCCTTGGACATATTTGCGGATACTTCATACTCCAAAGTAATTAGCTCCTCCCATGTAATCCCGAGAGCATCAGCAAGTTGAGTATAATGATCCTCTTGCTCTTCTAGATATTGGTCTTTTAGTCCAGTCATAGCATTTTATGTATTTATTTTTTGTATTAAGGCGGCAGGGACTTTCCCTAATATACATTATTGATTTTCGAGTATTTGGGGTCAGAGTAAAACTTCTGGCTTGAAAGCAGAAATGACTTGGAATAGTTTTTACTCTGACCCCAAATATCCCAAATATCTTATAGCGTGAAGCTCAACTGAATCTGAATATCAATATCAAACTGGCTGCCCCCTTGGTTGCCGAGATTTCAAATTTGCGCTGCAATGAGTGAATAATCATCTTTAACTTTTTTGGTCTTAACTAGATTTAAGATATTGGTTGTTAAATCAGAAACTGTTTTACTTGTTATTGATAAATCTCGTATTTCTAATTTGCTGATTAAATCATATGCCCCATCAGATAAAAGCACGAGGCGATCACCTTTCTTTAGGTGAAAATTTGTTTGGAACAGGTCATATTCGGAATAATTTGTAATAGCTGATAGAAGAATGTTTTTTCGATGATATTTTGCAGCTCGTTTTTTCGATAAAATACCATCATCGAGTAACACTTGGACTTCAGTTTGATCCTTGGTTATGGAAACAATACCGTTATCTCTTAAATGATAAAGCCTTGTGTCTCCGACGTGCCCTACAAAAGCTTTATCGTCGACTACCAAGCACACCGTTAGTGTTGTACCCATCTGTTTGATGTTATTGTTCTTAGAATAATCGCCAATAGCCTTTTTTGTTAGTTTGAAAGTAGCCGACAAATCCAAGTCTATTTTTTTTTCAAATTCACCTTTTAATGTACTAATTGCTGTTTTTGAAGCCCAATCTCCAGCATCTTTTCCGCCCATTCCATCAGCAATAGCTATAAGGGTGCTCGATTCTGAGGTGCAAACCAATACACTGTCTTGATTATCGCCTTTTCGGCCAGGGTGGCTAAAATGATCCGACTGTATCATTTTGGAGCCTTATTTAATTGTTGCGATAGTATTGGGTGTAGATGTTGTCTTGTTGTATCAATAGAATTTTCTATGTGTAGGATTTTATGCTCGAAATTTATTTCATTTACTTCAATTTCTACAAGAATACGATTTGCTAGATGTTCTGTGATACTTGACCCTGCTAGTTTCATGAACTTCCGTTGTACATACCACCTATTATGTGAAACGCCAAGCTCTAGTAAGGATAGTGCTATTTTTGCTTTAACAGTCAAGTCGCCTTCTTCATAAAGCAATTCAGCCTTGCTTGAGAGAATGTCACAATAGTCGAAATCAAACGAATTCCCACATATATGAGTCGCAAAGTAATGGCCTAGAGCAACAAATAACTCAGGCGATTCGGACTTAAGGTGTGAAAGATGTTCGGCACTTATATTAGAAATTATATTTCGACAACCGTTAAGTTGTTCATCGTCGTCTTGTTCGAATAATAAAAATATATTATCCCATTGTTCATCTGTAAGATTATTCGTAGACTTAAGAACCTGAACAGAGCTCTCTTCATTTGAGGAGCTAAATGTAACTTCAGTCTCATCCAGCACCTTATATAAAGCATCTCTTAAAGATGAGATGGAGTTATAACGCCTTGAAGCATTGCTTTTGGTGCATTTATTAACAATATCTCCAATTTCCCCGGGAAGGGATAATTCCCGATAAGGAATCCGCCTTGTTCCATTTCCGAAAATATCATGGAGTATGGCTCCGAAAGAGTAAATATCAGCTAAATGAGTGGCGGATTTAAAGTTTCTCATCAACTCGGGAGCCGCATAATTTTGAGTCCCACCTTGCGCATTATCGCCAGTTAATGTTGATGAATCTGATTCATTGACAGACATAAGCCCAAAATCAGATATTGAATAATGAGTGTCACCATTGCCAATGAATTTCAGGATATTGGCAGGCTTAAGGTCTCTATGAACATAACCTAATTCGTGCATGCATTCCAATCCTGCAAGCACGTCAAAGAGAGCTTTCTTAGGATTGCCCGAAAGGGTAGGGTCAACAATTAACTGTTCCTGTAAGGTGCATTCCGCTAAAGGCATGATGAAGTAAGGTGGTTCTTCGTCAAAATACGATTCTACAATTGGAACTACATTGAGGTGTTTGATTTTGCTTTGATATTTTATTTCTCTTATAAAGCGTTTCTTAAGGTGATCATTTCCAACGTTAGCTAAAATGTTTTCCATTGGTGAGTATATTTTCTTGGCAAATCTTACTCCTTGAGAGTCTTCGACGATTTTTACTATAGCAAACCCGCCTCGGCCTTTGTCTTCAATTTCTTGGTAGGTCATATTAAATTTAAGTAGATGTTAGTCGTTAATGGGAAACAAATTTCATTATCGTTACAATTTACCCCTACCCAGCCAACTTTTTATATTTAAGCCTTCTAGGCTGATCCGCTTCTGCACCTAATCGACGTTTCAAATCCGCTTCATAATCTTCATAATTCCCTTCAAACCATACCACATTACTGTCGCCTTCAAAGGCGAGCATATGGGTGGCGATTCTGTCTAAGAACCAACGATCATGCGAGATAACCACGGCGCAACCGGGAAAGCTAAGCAGGGCTTCTTCTAGGGCGCGTAGGGTTTCAATATCCAAATCGTTGGTTGGCTCATCGAGTAATAGCACGTTGCCGCCTTCTTTAAGCACTTTGGCTAGGTGTACTCGGTTACGCTCACCACCGGATAGGTCGCCCATGCGTTTTTGTTGGTCTGAGCCTTTAAAGTTAAACCGGCCGACGTAGGCGCGTGAAGGGGTTTCGTAGGTGCCAACGGTAATGACATCGTTGCCTTCGGAAATTTCCTCAAACACGGTTTTGTTGTCGTCTAGGCTATCACGTGATTGATCGACGTAGGCGAGCTTAACGGTTTCGCCTATTTTAATCTCACCGCCACCGGTTTCTTCTAGTCCGCCCATCATTTTAAACAGGGTGGATTTACCCGCGCCGTTGGCACCAATAATGCCGACGATGCCGCCTTGGGGTAGTTTGAAGTTTAGGTTGTCAAACAACACGCGGTCACCAAAGGATTTGCTGACGTTAACGGCCTCTATCACCGAGTCACCTAAGCGGGGCCCAGGTGGGATGTAAATTTCTTGGGTTTCGCTGCGTTTTTGGAATTCTTTGGATTGTAGGTCATCAAAGCGTGCCATCCGCGCTTTGCTTTTGGCGTGACGGCCTTTCGGGTTTGAGCGTACCCATTCCAGTTCTTTTTTAATTGAACGTTTTTGCGAGGCTTCGGCTTTTTGCTCTTGCTCTAAACGGGCGTCTTTTTGTTCCAGCCATGATGAATAGTTGCCTTCCCATGGAATGCCGCGTCCGCGATCCAGTTCTAAAATCCAGCCGGCAACGTTATCTA
Organism: Cycloclasticus sp.; assembly: GCA_047634535.1. GTDB lineage: Bacteria > Pseudomonadota > Gammaproteobacteria > Methylococcales > Cycloclasticaceae > Cycloclasticus. The sequence continues at coordinate 6,876 of JBLIAQ010000025.1, read as the reverse complement.
AGAAGTACCGATCATGGGTAACGGCGACTACGGTGCCGGTAAAGTCGTGCAAAAAGCGTTCTAACCACGCGACGGATTCCGCATCCAAGTGGTTGGTGGGTTCATCAAGTAACAGCATGTCGGGTTTAGATAGCAGCAATTTACACAGCGCAACGCGGCGTTTTTCACCCCCCGATAGCTTGCTGACATCGGCATCCCAAGGTGGAAGTCTCAATGCATCGGCGGCAATTTCCATGGTGCGTTCGGTATCATGCCCATCACCGGCTTGTAGAATATTTTCTAATTCGGCTTGCTTGGCGGCAAGGGCGTCAAAGTCGGCATCGGGTTCTGCGTAAGCGGCGTACACGGCGTCCAGCTCGGCTTGTGCCGAGGTTAAATCGCCCAGCGCGTCTTCAATATTACCGCGCACATCTTTGCTTTCGTCTAACTGAGGTTCTTGCGACAAATAGCCAATTTTAATGCCCGCTTGTGGCCGTGCTTCGCCTTCGATTTCGGTATCTAAACCGGCCATAATTTTAAGTAGGGTGGATTTACCTGAGCCGTTTAAACCCAGTACGCCAATTTTTGCACCGGGGAAAAATGATAAAGAAATGTCGGTTAAAATTTGGCGTTTAGGAGGTACAACTTTGCTAACGCGGTTCATGGTGTAAATATATTGGGCCATTGTTAATCCATTCGTTTTTTATGACACCCTTTATTAAGGGCGTATTAGAAATTTGGGTTTGTTTGTAAGATAGTGTATTAGAAACAGTGTTACTTCAATGCACAGTTGTTAATAATTTTAAAAAATAGGGCTGTTAGTCTAATACTAAGGCTTAATAGACTGATGGCAAGCATAATTTTGTCATGTATGCGACATAAAACCAGAATACAATACAAATGCTGCGTCGCACAAGTTGCGGTGAGCGACCAGTTTTAGAAAGGGTGCCGTGTTCATAAGCTAGGCTTGTGAAGAAATACGCTAACTACTTAAACCAGTCTCAAAGTATAAGGATGCACAATGGTTGAAAATAAAATTTTGGGTTTTCTTTCGCCGCAAAAAATCGTGGTTATCGGTGTCAGTTCTCGCGAAGGGTCGCTAGGTCAGATCATTGTTAACAATCTTTTGTCGGGTGGTGTTGAAAAAGATCGCGTGTCGGCTGTTAATCCAAAATATTCGACGGTTCTCGGTATGCCGTGTTATCCGAATGTGGCTGCACTTGAACACGTACCGGATTTAGCCGTTATTGTTTCGCCTGCGAAAACGGTACCGACGTTAATCACTGAGTTAGGTAAAAAAGGCACGCGGTGCGTGATTGTTATTAGCGCGGGCTTTTCTGCAGGAAATAACGCGATAGGCCATCAGTTGGCAGAAAAAATGATGCAAGAAGCGCGTAAGTACCAAGTGCGTATTGTTGGGCCCAATTGTTTAGGGCTTATTTCGCCGATTAATGGGCTGAACGCTAGTTTTAGCCATTTAATGCCTAAAAAGGGAAAAATAGGTGTTATCTCTCAATCAGGCGCAATGTTAACGTCAATAATCGATTGGGCGTCGGGTCGCGGAATAGGCTTTTCTCATCTTGTTTCGCTGGGGGATATGACGGACATTGGTTTTTCTGAAGCACTGGATGCGATGTCAATGGACCCGCAGACAGAATCGATCCTCATCTACATGGAATCCATTCAAAATGCGCGACGTTTTATTTCGGCAGCGCGATCTGCTTCGCGGACAAAACCGGTTGTTGTCCTTAAAGTTGGACGGTCTGATGCCGGCAGTAAAGCAGCCACATCGCATACAGGCGCAATGGCCGGTTCAGACGATGTGTACCAAGCAGCCTTTGACCGATCAGGCTTACTAAGAGTAGACGGTATGGGTGAGCTGTTTTATGCCGCCGAGTCGTTAACATCGATTAAGCCACTGGAAAAAAATGATTTGGCTATTTTGACCAATGGGGGCGGTATGGGGGTTTTAGCGACCGATGCATTGATCGCAGAGGGTGGTTTATTAGCACATCTTTCCGATGAAACGGTGCAGAAACTTAATCAAGTCTTACCTGACACGTGGTCGCACGCGAATCCTATCGACATTATTGGCGATGCTGGACCAGACCGTTATGCCGATGCGCTGACTATTCTTCAAGAAGATAAAGGGGTTGGCGCAGTTTTGGTATTAAATTGCCCAACCGCTGTTTCGTCAAGGCTGGATGTGGCAGAGGTTGTTGCCGCTATTGCCAACAAAAATGGGACGTGTGTATTAGCAAGCTGGGTGGGGAGTGCAACGGCAGAGAAAAGTCGGAATCTTTTTGCAAAACAGGGCATCCCAAACTATGCAACACCTGAAGCCGCGGTTAATTCCTTTATGCACCTTGTGCGCTATAAGCGCAACCATACTATTTTGATGGAAACGCCCATCGCTCCAGCAGAAGACTTAGCGTTTGATTTTGATACGGCCAGCCATATTATCGATAATGCCCTGGCACAAGGCCGCGAGTGGTTGAATGAAATGGAAGCTAAGCAGATGTTGTCGGCGTATGGCATTCCAACGGTTACAACACGGTTGGCTAAGACGCCAGAAGAGGCTGTAGCCTTTGCCGAAGAACTGGGCTTTCCAGTGGTTGTGAAGGTGTTTTCACCAGATATTCTTCATAAGTCAGACGTTCGTGGTGTGGCGCTTAATTTGGGCAGCGCAAAGGCGGTAAAACAAGCAGTGTTGGATATTCAAAATACAGCACAGCTTATGCGCCCCGATGCATTGATAGAGGGTTTTGTTGTTCAGCATATGGTGAACCTTAAAGAGTCGCATGAGCTTATTTTAGGTGTGCTAGATGACCCAACGTTTGGTCCGGTTTTATTATTTGGTCAGGGTGGCACAGCGGTCGAGGTGTACAACGATAAAGCGCTAGCGCTGCCTCCTTTGAATTTGAAGTTGGCCAAAGATCTGGTATCGCGGACGAAGATCTATCACTTGTTAAAAGGCTATCGCGAGCGAGAGGCTATCGATATGAATGCGCTTTTACTGACACTGATTAAATTATCGCAACTCGTTGTGGATTTTGATCGCTTGGCCGAAATGGATATTAATCCCTTGCTAGTCAATAGTCAGGGCGTTATTGCGCTGGATGCCCGTATCCGCATTTCGATTAAAAGCGAGGTTAAAACCGACCGACTTGCTATACATCCTTATCCCCATAATCTTGAGGAAGTAATAACGCTTGCGTCTGGAAAAACCTATGAACTAAGGCCGGTAAGGCCAGAAGATGAACCCGCGCTGATAAGAAACTTTGAGCAATTAACGAAGGAAGAAATATGGTTTAGGTTTTTCCATGCGATCAAAAAAATGGATCATCATATGGCTGCACGTTTCACACAAATTGATTATGATCGTGAAATGGCCCTGGTAGTCACTGATCCGCACAGCGAAGCGGGATGGAATCTCTATGCCGTTGTGCGTTTGATTTCAGAACCGTTCGCTGCACGGGCAGAGTTTGCTTTAATCGTTAATCACGTTGTAGGCGGACAGGGCCTGGGTACTCTTTTGTTGAAACGGATAATTGCGTATGCAAAAACTCGGCAACTTGATGAAATTTATGGTTCGGTGTTAGTGGATAACAAGGTCATGCTGGATATGTGCAAAAAAGAAGGCTTTACGCTAAAAATCAACTACAAAGAACCTGGCGTTGTGGATGTTAAATTAATACTGTGAGATTAGATTTGTTTAATCGAGCTCCATTAGTACTCGAATGTGCAGCTCGGTGCTGCGGGCTAATGCATTCAGTGCATAACCACCTTCAAGCATGGAAACGATTCTGTTATCGGCGTGTTTGCGGGCTATTTCGACTATTTCCCGCGTTACCCACGCGAAGTCATCATCACTAAATCGTAATTGGGCTATATCGTCCTCCCAGTGCGCGTCAAAGCCAGCTGAAATAAAAACAAACTGTGGTTTAAATGCGCTGAGTTCAGGGAGCCAGTCTCGTCGAACGGCTTCACGGAATTCTAGCCCTGATGCGCCACGATGTAAGGGGCTGTTGACTAGATGACCGGATATGGACGTGTGATTAGAGAATGGATATAGCGGGTGCTCATACGTTGAGCAAACGAGTACGCGAGCATCGTTCTTAAAAATATCTTCAGTGCCATTGCCTTGGTGCACATCGAAATCGATAATAGCGACGCGTTCTAGCCCATAAGTTTCTAGCGCATGCGCAACAGCCACGCCTATATTATTGAAAAAACAAAAGCCCATTGGGCTATTTCTTTCCGCGTGGTGGCCGGGAGGTCGTACAGCGCAAAAGGCATTATCAATTTGCTTTTCCATAATAAGGTTGACCGCCTTAATACCTGCTCCAGCAGCTCTTTTGGCAGCACTGAGCGTGAACTCGTTCATGGACGTATCGGGATCGACCTGAAAAAATTGCTGACCGGCTTGGGGCGCATTGTTGAAGATATAATCAATATGTTGTTGGCTATGGACTCGTAATAAGGCTTCCTCATTGGCGTTAGGCGCGTCAATATGTTCTAGAAGGTCCCATAGTAGTTTAGATTTAAGCTGATCTTGAATGGCATAAAGGCGTTGTGGATTTTCTGGATGACCTAGTGTCATTTCATGTTTAAAACAGTCTGGATGAGTAATGTAGGCGGTTTTCATAGGTACTATGTGTTCCTGAATGAACGGGCATTAATTTATCCCAATAAATCTATTAACTGTATTGAGATAGTTCGGATTACAAGTAAAAGTGTTACTTATTTAGTAAGAAAATACTTCATAAATACGTTGTATTTGTCGATAAGAATTTAGCGTTCATTTAAGGTACCACCATTTTGTTAACTCGTTCTACTGTGTAAACCCACTGAATTGAGTCGTGAAACGTTTTTTAACGTTCATACAGCTGATTCGTTGTCTTTTGTATTATCCGCTATTGATATGGGTTTGGTCTTTAATAGCAGGACACCAGCGAGAAGGAAGCCGAGGTCTAGCACCCCCGTCCAGCTAAGCCAGTGGGATTCAGTTAGAAAGAAAAATCCGATCGGGCAAAAAGAAAGGAAGAACATCAACAAGAGTATGACGCCGTGACCGTGTATTGAGGCGATGACCGCGACGATGGCGATAACCGTCATGATAAATGCGCCGGAAAAACTGGTGTTCGACAATAATAGGATGCTGCTCGGTCCCCACATGGCGTAGGTCCACAGTAAGGTAACGCCGATGGCGGATAAGAAGCCGATGACTTGCCCTATGGTGTGGATTACGCTGCGCAATGAAGGGACTTCTTTAATATTCATCATTAAAGTTAATTGTTGATAAACCGATAGTGTCTAGCGTACTGGATTTAGTGGGTAGCGTAAACCAAAGTGAGGTACACGCACTTCATCCAGATTAAGCCGTTTTCTATCGCGCTGGCAAATGATAGCGCTCGCTGATATTACCTTTAATGAATAAAACAACGTAATATTAACCTGCATTGCTAGTTGATAAAATAGATGACGATAAGCAAAATTTTACTGTTTTCACTAAGCCTGATGGCGTGGAGCCAATACGTTATTGCGCATGGCGGCGTTGGCATGGAAGACGATAAATGTGTTATCAATATCGGCTTTTTGCAGGCGCATTTTATCGGTTATCAGCAAACTGACGATGGTTCGCAGGAGTTTTGCGAGGACATTCCCGAGGTGGCGAACAGTATATTTGTTATTGATTATCAACATGACTACCTAAAGGAAATGCTGGTCGATTTTCGTATCCTCAAAGATGTAAACGAGATTGGAAAATTCGCTCAATGGGAAGACGTCGCCGCCTTTGAAAATATTGATCAACAAACGATTTTTTATTTACCCGCGACAATACATGCCGATGGCGCACTAAAAGCTAATTATGATTTTAAACAGGCGGGGGGGTATATCGGTGTTGTGACTGCGACGCACCCCGAGAAGAAAGAAACCTACCGGGCGGTGTTTTATTTTCACGTAGGTGCTTTTGATTACGGATATATACCTGTTTTTATCGCCTTGCTGATACTCGCACAGTTAATTTTCTGGCGCATGGGGCCGGCATTTATCCTACGAGCCGTGCGTAGAATAAAAAATAGAGCAAAAAAATAGCGGGTAAACAAGCAAGATTGAATTCAAGCGCAAGGCGTTTAAGCATCAAGCACTGCGTAGTTTTTTGATATCCATTTAGCTTGCTAAAAGCTTTGACGTGTTCGATAAATTTTATCGGACTGAAAAAAACCTTGGTCTCAAACAAAATTTTCATATACCATCATAAGTAGTCGAGCCGTCTAGACTTTCGTATATCTTTGAATCCGTTGTAAAAACTGGAGAAGGAGCTGTAGAAGATTATGGTATTCGCAATAGTGTTGATCTTATTGGTCATTGGTTCGGTTGTCTTTCATTTTCTCAGTCCCTGGTATTTAACTCCTCTAGCTTCTAACTGGAGCACCATAGACGACACCATCAATATTACTTTCTGGATTACAGGTGCGGTGTTTGTAGCCGTTAATCTGTTCATGGCGTTTTGCGTGATAAAGTTTCGCCAGAAAAAGGGTTCCCGAGCAGATTACGAACCTGAAAACAAAAAACTCGAAATTTGGTTGACCGGATTAACGGCTCTTGGAGTGGCGGCCATGTTGGCACCTGGCCTGTACGTTTGGGCCGACTTCGTTACTCCCCCTGAAGACGCCGATGTGATGGAAGTTGTCGGCAAACAATGGCAATGGAGTTACCGTTTCCCCGGCGAAGATGGCATGTTGGGCACCGTCGATACACGCCACACCACGGCCGAAAACCCCTTAGGCATGAACCCGAATGACCCTAATGGGCAAGACGATATCATCGTCGTGGCTGATGACGTGCATTTGCCCATCGGTCGCCCAGTTAAAATGTTATTGCGCTCTCAGG
>JBLIAQ010000024.1:0-15212 GCA_047634535.1 Cycloclasticus sp. | reverse complement strand
GCGATTCGATTCGCCCGCGAGAATAATGTGCCTTATCTGGGTATTTGTTTAGGTATGCAGTCGGCGGTGATTGAATACGCGAGAAATAAAATGGCGTTAGAAGGTGCTAATAGCACAGAATTTATGGCGGATTGTCCTTATCCAGTGATTGGCTTGATCACAGAATGGTTAAGCGAAGAAGGACGACTGGAACAACGCGACGAATCGTCCGACCTTGGCGGTACGATGCGCCTGGGCAGTCAGAAGTGTCAATTAGTTTCCGGCTCTTTAGCGCACCGGGTGTACGGCACGGACGTTATTACCGAGCGGCATAGGCACCGTTATGAATTTAATAATACTTTTTTAGAACAGTTTGAATCCGCCGGTTTGAAAATATCGGGCAAATCAATGGACGGACGACTGGTTGAGATAGTTGAAATTCCTGAACACAGGTGGTTTTTAGCGTGTCAATTCCACCCAGAATTTACCTCTAAACCGAGAACGGGACACCCGCTTTTTAATGGCTTTATTTCGGCGGCCATTGAATACTCTTCATCAGATGACAAGGCTAAATAACAATGAAACTATGTGGATTTGAGGTAGGTATTGATCGGCCATTTTTCCTGATTGCTGGTACTTGTGTGGTGGAAAGTGAGCAAATGACCATAGACACTGCAGGCGCCTTAAAAGAAATGACCGATGAGCTGGGCATTCCTTTTATTTATAAATCATCCTTTGATAAAGCCAATCGCTCCTCAATAGACAGCTTTAGAGGGCCGGGTATTGAGGAAGGGTTGAGAGTTCTGCAGGCCGTTAAAGATCAATTAGGCGTGCCGGTACTCACCGACGTGCATGAAGATACGCCGATGGACGAAGTGGCCTCAGTGGTTGATGTGTTACAGACGCCCGCTTTCTTATGTCGGCAGACCAATTACATACAGCGCGTGGCGGCAACGGGCTTGCCGGTGAATATTAAAAAAGGACAGTTTCTGGCCCCCTGGGATATGAAGCACGTGGTCGATAAGGCTCGTTCCACGGGTAATCAGAACATCATGGTGTGTGAAAGGGGCGCTTCATTTGGTTATAACAACCTAGTGTCTGATATGCGTTCGCTAGCGGTTATGCGTGAAACCGGCGCCCCTGTCGTGTTTGACGCGACGCATTCGGTTCAATTGCCGGGCGGTCAGGGCAGTACTTCTGGCGGCCAGCGTGAGTTTGTCCCCACCTTGGCGAGAGCGGCAGTCGCGGCGGGTATATCAGGTGTGTTTATGGAAACGCATCCAGATCCAGATAAGGCCTTAAGCGACGGACCCAACTCAGTACCACTGGGTAGAATGAAAGAATTACTCAATATCATGAAAACGATTGATGCGGCGGTCAAACAGGCTGGTTTACTAGAAAACGAATTTTAATTACAGATAAGTTAAGGAAGTTATGGCACAGATAGTTGATATAAAAGCGCGTGAAATTTTAGACTCACGAGGCAATCCAACCCTGCAAGCGTACGTAGAGCTAGCATCTGGTGTAGTGGGTAGCGCGATGGTGCCATCGGGCGCATCTACCGGTGAACGCGAAGCGATAGAGCTTAGAGACGGCGATCAAAGTCGTTATGGCGGGAAGGGTGTTTTAAAAGCTATCAGTCACGTTAATGGTGAGTTAAGAGATGCTTTAGTGGGTATGGATGCGACTGATCAACTAGCGATTGATAATAAAATGATCGAACTGGACGGCACGCCTAATAAGGCGCGTCTTGGAGCGAATGCAACGCTGGGTATTTCCTTAGCGAACGCGCACGCTGCAGCTAACGAAGGCGGTGTTCCGCTGTACCGTTACCTTGGCGGGAATGAATTTTTGCTTCCCGTGCCGATGATGAATATCATTAATGGCGGCTCACACGCCGATAACAGCGTAGATTTACAGGAATTTATGATTCTTCCGGTTGGCGCGCCTAATTTTAGTGAAGCCATACGTTATGGCGCAGAAGTTTTTCACGCCTTGAAATCAGTATTAATGGCCAAGGGGCTAAGTACCTCAGTAGGTGATGAAGGTGGCTTTGCACCAGATCTATCTTCAAACCAGGAAGCGATAGACGTTATTTTACAAGCGATTGATAAAGTGGGTCTAAGAGTTGGCGACGATATCGCCTTAGGACTGGATGTAGCGAGTTCTGAATTCTGCAAAAATGGCGAATATTTTCTAGCGTCGGAAAATAAACGCTTTAACTCGCAGCAAATGTCCGACTTTTTAGCGAATTGGGTGGATCAATACCCGATTATCAGTATTGAAGATGGTTTAGACGAAAATGACTGGGATGGCTGGAAATACCTGACAGAAAAAGTAGGCCATAAAGTTCAACTGGTGGGCGATGATTTATTCGTTACTAACCCAGAAATTTTCAAACAGGGAATTGATAAAAATATAGCCAACTCAATTTTGATCAAAGTGAATCAAATTGGTACCTTATCCGAGACCCTAGCGGCTATCAAAATGGCACATGAAGCGGGTTATACCTCTGTGGTATCGCATCGTTCAGGTGAAACAGAAGATACCACTATCGCTGATTTAGCCGTTGCTACCTGCTCTGGACAAATCAAAACGGGGTCACTGTGCAGATCTGATCGCGTTGCTAAATACAACCGTTTATTGGGTATAGAACACGAACTTGGTGCGAATGCGATATACGCTGGTAAAAAGGCTTTTAAATACCTAAGCTAAGTTGAGAGCGCTACTCATTCTTCTTGTTTTCCTTTTCGGCTTTTTACAATATAAATTGTGGATAGCCGAAGGGAAAGTTCAGGATTTATGGGCACTTAAAGAGCGTATAGAGTCTCTGAAAAGTGAAAATGAAAGCCTTATGCAGCGCAATCATACACTGCAGGCCGAAGTAGAAAATCTTAAAAGTGGTCTGGACGTTATCGAAGAAAAAGCCCGGCAAGAATTCGGCTGGGTTGGCAAAGAAGAAACGTTTTTTCAGTTTATAGAGCCGACGGATGATAAATAATAGCGAAAAGATTTTTTGCATTGTTCCAGCGGCCGGTATCGGCTCAAGAATGCAGGCTGGTTGTCCTAAGCAGTACCTACCGTTTCGTTCTTCAACAATTCTGGATGTAACGCTCAGTCGTTTACTGTCCAGCCGCTATATTGAAAAGCTGGTCGTGGTGATTCAAGCCGCTGATGAATTTTGGCCAGATAGCGCCTATGCATCGGATGAAAATATAACCATCGCCTCAGGTGGTGCCGAAAGAGCCGATTCGGTGCTAAATGGCATTGCAGCTATTAAATCACAGGCACAGGAAGGTGATTGGGTGATGGTTCACGATGCCGCACGGCCCTGCGTTCATCCGGCTGATATTGACCGACTCATTGCTGCGGCATTAGAAGGCGATTCGGGCGCTATTTTAGCGACGCCGATTAATGACACGGTAAAAGAAGTAATAGCTGGCTTGTCTTCATCTACGCTGGATAGGTCACATATGTGGCGCGCGTTAACGCCACAAATATTTAAACTGGCGGATCTTGAGCAGGCGTTGCTACACGCGAAACAAAAAGGATTCGTGGTAACGGATGAAGCAAGCGCTATAGAAGGGCTAAATAAACCAGTTCAAGTGCTTGAAGGGCGCGCCGACAATATTAAAATCACTTCGCCAAACGATTTATTGCTTGCCAATTTTTATATCGACGAACAGGAAAAACAACAATGCGAATAGGTCATGGTTACGACGCTCATCGGTTTGAAAAGGACAAAACATTAGTTTTGGGTGGGGTTGAAATTCCGCATGAATTTGGTTTGCTAGCGCATTCGGACGGTGACGTTGCCTTACACGCCTTATGTGATGCGTTACTTGGTGCAATTGGTCGGGGTGATATAGGGCAGCACTTTCCAGATAGCAGTGACGATTATAGTAATATCGATAGTCGAATTCTATTGCGACGCGTATATCAGCTGGTTGAAAAAGCAGGTTACGTCTTAGCCAATACTGATTTAACCATTATCGCGCAAGCACCTAAATTAGCGGCCTATTTACCTCAAATGTCGTTGACTATTGCGGCTGATTTGAAAAGCCAGGTGGCGCAAATAAATATCAAGGCGACAACCACAGAAGGCATGGGCTTTGCTGGTCGAAAAGAAGGTATTGAAGCGCACGCCGTGGTCTTGCTTGTTGCTAAACAATAAGACCCGATGACTTACCAATCTCACGTCGAAGGGCTGCCTTATGCCCATGGCGCGCCTGTTGGCTCAGGGGTGATTAGGGAACGGGCGGAAAATTTCAAGGTTAACGAGGAGCTGTCTTTTGAACCCTCGGGCGAAGGCGAACACGTTTTTCTTTATATTCAGAAGACCGGTTTAAATACCGAAGACGTGGTGAAAATATTGGCGCAATACGCTGGCGTGCCCAGATCTTCGGTTTCATTTGCCGGCATGAAGGATCGTCACGCGGTAACAAAACAGTGGTTCAGCGTGCAATTACCAGGTCAGTCTGGGCCAGATTGGCAACAACTGAATAATGCAGATATCCAGTTTGAACGCATTACGCGACACTCAAAAAAACTCAAAAGAGGCGCGATAAAATTCAATCAATTTGAGATTATCATTTCTCAGTTAGACGCTGATAGACAATTTATAGAACAGCGCGCAGAAAGCATTATAAAGTTGGGCGTGCCCAATTACTTTATGCAACAGCGGTTTGGCTACCTCTGTCAAAACCTGAATCGCGCATACGAACTGTTTTTGAAAAAACAGCCGATAAAAAACAAAAAAACCAGAGGCCTTTTTTTATCATCGGCGAGATCTTTTTTGTTCAATCAGGTTTTAGCTAAGCGGGTGTCGAGTCATACCTGGGATCAGCCGCTTGAAGGTGACGTATTTGTACTGGATGGTAGCCGGCAATTTTTTCAAAATGAGGCAGTATCGACTGACATACAGGCTCGAATGATTGAACACGACATTCATCCCTCCGGGCCACTTTTTGGTAGCAGTGAAAGCGTCGTTAAGTACGGCGTTAGAGAGAGTGAAGAAGCGGTCTTTTCTGATAATATTGTTTTTTGTGAAGGACTAAAAAAACAGAAAGTTGAATCAGCCAGACGCTCGTTGAGGGTGGTTCCGCAAAACCTTGAATTAATTTTTCTGGATAACAACAGGCTGCAAATCAGTTTTAGATTACAATCGGGTAGTTATGCAACGGCGGTGCTACGCGAGCTCGTCAATACGACGCTAAGTTAATATATAAAGGAATTATCTTGGATTACGAACAAATTATAGGCTTGGGTTTATTACAGGGGTTAACGGAATTTCTGCCGATATCCAGTTCAGCGCATTTAATATTATTACCCATTCTTTTCGGCTGGGAAGACCAGGGCTTAGCCTTTGATATTGCGGTGCATGTGGGTACTTTAATAGCCATTATCAGCTATCTTAGAAAAGACCTGTACCGATTAGTAACGGGCTGGTTTGCCTCTGTTTTTAAACGCCAACACAATCATGATAGTCGTTTAGCGTGGTTGATAATTATAGGAACGATTCCGGTCGGATTGGTGGGGCTATTCGCATCTGACCTGATCGAGATTTATTTGCGCTCGCCGTTGGTGATAGCTGCTACGACAATTATATTTGCCCTGTTACTTTGGCGCGCAGACGTTAAAGGGCTACACATTAGAGAGCAAACCACGTTGACGTTGAAAGACGCCGTTATCATCGGTTTATTTCAAGTGTTAGCTTTAATTCCCGGAACCTCACGCTCCGGTATTACGATGACAGGCGGGCTATTTTTGGGTTTAACTCGTCAGGCCTCAGCCAGATTTTCTTTTTTATTATCGGTACCGCTTATTTTTTTAGCGGGTAGCTTTAAAGCGCGTGAATTGATGACTAGCCCGTTGCTTATCGACTGGTCATCAATGGCCGCTGGTGTCACTATTTCAGCCCTCAGCGCTTTTGCCTGCATTGCCTTATTCCTTAAGATGGTGGACAAAATAGGCATGTTACCGTTTGTTATTTATAGATTAATTCTTGGTGTGGTTTTATTGTATTTCTACGCCACTTAAATGTTCCTTCTTTAGCAATACGTAAAGCGCGCCGGTTCCTCCATTGCGTTGCTGGGCCGATGATAAGGCCAGTACGGCTGGATTATTTTTTAACAGATTAAAAACTAAATTCTTAAGCACGGGCCGGTTATTTAACGAGCCGATGCCCTTACCATGGACTACTAGAATGCAACGGTGGCGTTGCTCTAGTTGATGCGCTAGAAACTCGTCTAATAATTGTTGTGCTTCGAGTTGCGTTAAGCCATGTAAATCTACTTTATCGTCGACCCTTATGTCGCCACGCTTTAATTGTCTGATGAGTCGGTGTTGAATGCCTTGCCTGGCGAAAAATAAGTGTTCATCACTTTGTATATCATTGACCTCATAAAAAACGTTTTGATCTGCTATCGGCAACTGATGAACGGGTTTTTTCACTGGTTTGGGCTTGAGTTTGCTTTCAAGAAGGTTGTGCTTATCGTGCGAAAGCGGTTTTACATCACCCATAGACTGTCTAAATAAATTAGAATCTTCATTTGAACTCAGGTGTTTGTTTTTATCTTCAGGCATAATAAGAGTTTAGCAAATAATAAATATTGATGTTTTTTTTAAAAAAATCGCTAACAGATAATTTTAATGCATATTTTAATAAGTAATGATGATGGTTATCTCGCTCCTGGCCTATTAGCGCTAGCCAAAAGTTTGGCTACTGTTGCCGAAGTCACGGTAGTGGCGCCCGACAGGAATAGAAGCGCGGCCAGTAACTCTTTAACGCTGGAAATGCCGCTGCGCGTTCAGCAAATGGAGAACGGTTTTTTTAGCGTAGATGGCACACCAACCGATTGTGTTCATTTAGCCATTACGGGCCTACTTGATAATGAACCGGATATCGTTTTTTCAGGTATCAATAACGGTGAAAATATGGGGGATGACGTGTTGTATTCCGGTACGGTAGCGGCGGCAACTGAGGGGCGTTTTATGGGTTTGCCATCGATTGCCATCTCAATGAACTCTAGTCAGCCGGCGCACTACGAAACCGCCGCCTATGTGGCGGTTCAGTTATTTAAAGGCCTGTTAAATGAGAAGTTGCCGAATGATACGATTTTAAACGTCAACGTACCTGACCTGCCGTTAAGCGAAATCAGGGGATTTAAAGCAACCCGATTGGGTCAGCGCCATCGCTCAGAATCTGTGATTGAAACACGTGACCCAAGAAATAAAATAATATATTGGGTAGGGCCGCCTGGTGGACAGCAAGATGCTGGAGAGGGCACTGATTTTCACGCCGTGGATCAACAATATGTTTCCATTACACCACTACAAATTGATTTAACAAACTACAATCGATTGACTGACGTCAATAACTGGCTTAAAGGGATAACGCTATGAATGGCCATTTAGGCATCGGTATGACCTCTCAGCGCACGCGTGATCGCCTTATCCAGCAGTTACAGAAGCTGGGCATTAAAGATCAGCGCGTACTGGATGTGATGAGACAAATACCCCGACACTTATTTGTTGCTGAAGCATTGGCGAGTCGTGCTTATGAAAACAACTCGCTACCCATCGGACATGGACAGACTATTTCTCAACCGTATATGGTCGCTCGTATGACTGAGCTGCTGATAGAAGACGGCATGCCCGAGAACGTGCTGGAAGTGGGTACTGGGTCGGGTTACCAGTCGGCTGTATTGGCGAATTTGATCCCGCGGGTTTTTTCCGTTGAACGCATACGCCCGTTGCAGGAACAGGCAAAAATTGTATTGTCTGATATAGGTATTAGAAATATTAGTTTTAAACACTCAGATGGCGGCTGGGGCTGGAAAGCCTGTGGTCCTTACCAAGGTATTCTGGCTGCTGCGGCACCCGCTGAAATACCGGTTAATTTGCTGGAACAGCTGGAAATAGGCGCTAAGCTGGTTATTCCAATTGGCGTTGAGGGTCAGCAAGTTTTACAACGGGTTACTCGAACGGAATCAGCGTACGAAGTTGAAACCATCGAACCAGTTAGTTTTGTCCCTTTTCTAAAGGGCCGTGCTTAGGAGTCATAAGGGTGTTTGAGCGTTTATACAATCGAGTTTTATTATGGGCGGCACACCCAAAAGCAAATCGCTTTTTGATGGCGCTAAGTTTTGCTGAATCTTCTTTTTTCCCCATCCCACCAGACGTTATGCTGGCGCCGATGTGTCTGGCAAAACCGAGCAAAGGCTATTATTACGCGTTATTAACAACCATCGCTTCAGTCTTAGGTGGGGTGTTTGGCTATCTAATAGGCATGTTTTCTTTCGAGCTGGTAGCGCCACTTATCGAGTGGCTGAAATATGACGAAAAGTTTGAGCTTGTGAAACTATGGTTTGCAAGCTGGGGCTTCTGGGCTATTTTAATTGCCGGCTTTTCACCTATCCCTTATAAATTGTTTACTATCGCCGCTGGTCTGCTCGGTATGGCGTTTATTCCTTTTGTTATTGCCTCCATTATTGGTCGTGGCGCGCGTTTTTTTCTGCTTGCAGGTCTGGTATCGTTAGGCGGCGAGAAACTGCGCAATAAGCTAAAGGACTATATAGAAATCATCGGTTGGTGCAGCATTGGGATTTTGCTCGTAGGCGTATTAATTTACAAAATTCAATAACGGGTAAACTTGAAAAATAAATCGGCAATTTATTCGGCAGTATTATTTCTTGCTTGTGGTTTTTCGATTATCTCGTGTAGCACATCCAATATATACGCCC
Source organism: Cycloclasticus sp. (assembly GCA_047634535.1). Lineage (GTDB taxonomy): Bacteria > Pseudomonadota > Gammaproteobacteria > Methylococcales > Cycloclasticaceae > Cycloclasticus. The sequence continues at coordinate 6,489 of JBLIAQ010000024.1, read as the reverse complement.
CCGTTGGTAGCAATCGTCATTCAGTTAAACCATCCGCCACATCACACACCGTTCATGCGGGTGACACATTGTATTCCATTGCCTGGCAAATTGGACGTGATTACAAAGAATTAGCAAAGTGGAATGGTATTAATCACCCCTATACCATTTATCAAGGGCAAAAATTAACCCTGGTAGCGACTAAAGTGAATAAGAAAAACGTCGTTTCGAAAGTTTATTCAAGTAAGAAAACTGTTAAAAAACAAAGAATAATAGCAGCTACTTCAAATAATTATCAAAAAGAGTTAAAGTTATCCTGGCAGTGGCCGATACAAGTCAGGCAACTAGAGAAAGGTGTGGTTAAAACAGGCGTCACTTTAGTTGGTAAAGCGGGAGAGCTGGTTCGTAGTAGTGAAAGCGGAAAGGTTGTTTACGCTGGTGATGGTTTAAAAGGTTATGGGAACCTGTTGATTGTTAAACATAGAGACGAGTTTTTAACCGCCTATGGCTACAACAAAAGGTTACTAGTAAAAGAAGGTAGTGTTGTAAAAAAGGGTCAGGCTATAGCCGAAATTGGCAAAGATAATAAAAACCGCCCGGCGCTTTTTTTTGAAATTAGGCGACGAGGTAAAGCGGTATCGGTTACCGAGTATATGCCAAACAAGGGGAGATAAAAATGCGGGCAACTAAATTAAAAGAGTTAAACGAAGAGTCGACTATGAATTATTCAGTAAAAAGTACGGTTAAAACTAAAGCCAAAACCAATTCAGTTAATGACCCTACGCAAATTTATTTAAACGAGCTCAGTAAGTCCGTTCTGCTAACCGCAGAAGAAGAAATCCATTTAGGTCGTCAAGTTCAAAAAGGTGATCAACCTGCACGTCAGCGAATGATTGAAAGTAATTTACGGCTGGTGGTGAAAATATCAAGAAAATACATGAATCGCGGCCTGCCTATGCTCGACCTGATCGAAGAAGGTAATTTAGGCTTGATCCGTGCAGTAGAAAAGTTTGATCCCGAAAAAGGTTTTCGTTTTTCAACCTACGCGACCTGGTGGATACGTCAAACCATCGAAAGGGCGATTATGAATCAAACCAGAACCATTCGTTTGCCTATTCATATAATTAAAGAGATGAATATTTATCTTAAAAAAGCCCGCGAACTCACTTTGGAACTTGATCGAGAAGCCAACGCCGAAGACGTCGCTGCGGTAACCGGCAAGCCCGTTGAAGAAATTGAAAGAATGTTTCGTATGTATGCTGAAAACGTCACCTCGCTAGACGTTTCAGCGTCTAAAGATAGTGATCAACAGTTGCTCGACACGGTGGCCGATGAAGGCGCGACTGAGCCAACAGATATTTTGCAATCAGAAGAGATTAAAGTAAACCTGGAAAACTGGATTGAACTTCTGACCGATAAACAAAAAGAAGTAATTTCTCGACGCTTCGGTATTCGCGGCCATCATGCTTCAACATTAGAGCAAGTCGCCAATGAAATGGGCGTAACGCGTGAGCGTGTAAGACAGGTGCAAATGAGTGCGTTAAAGTCGTTAAGAGTAATACTTGAAAACGAAGGTTTTTCGCCATCGTTGCTGTTGCATTAAAAACGTTAAAATATCTCGTTTTTATACGGTTTACATTGACAGGTAAAATACAGATGAGTAATGTATCGCGCTCCTATCTGTGTCAGTTAAACTGTGATTACCATGCATGATTTTGCCAGAATTAAACGCCTTCCTCCTTACGTATTTAATATCGTCAATGATTTAAAAGCACAGGCTCGTGCTGCGGGTGAAGATATTATTGATTTCGGCATGGGTAACCCCGACCAGCCGACCCCACAGCATATCGTAGATAAACTAACAGAATCGGCTCAGCGTGGGGACACTCACCGTTATTCGGTTTCACGTGGTATTCCACGTTTGCGCAAGGCCATTTGTGGCTGGTACAAAAAGTCGTACGACGTAGACCTAGATTTTGATACCGAAGCCATCGTTACCATCGGTTCAAAAGAAGGACTGGCGCATTTAGCGTTGGCTACCTTAGGTCCTGGCGATGCCGTTTTAGTACCCAATCCCGCTTATCCCATTCATCCGTATGGTTTCGTTATCGCTGGCGCAGATATCCGTCACGTACCGATTAGTCCAGATGTGGATTTCTTCTGCGAATTAGAAAAAGCGATTAAAACCTCGTACCCAAAACCGAAAATGCTGGTGCTGAATTTTCCGGGTAACCCAACAACCCAGTGCGTGGATCTAGAGTTCTTTGAAAAAGTCATAAAAATGGCTAAAGAGCACGATATATGGGTGGTACACGATAACGCTTACGCAGAGATTGTATTTGATGGATATAAAGCGCCATCCATCTTACAGGTGCCCGGCGCGAAAGATATCGCGGTTGAATTTTATTCATTATCTAAAACCTATAATATGCCCGGTTGGCGCGTAGGCTTCATGTGTGGCAATAAAGAGCTTGTCGCTGCGCTGGCGCGTATCAAATCGTATTTAGACTACGGTATGTTTACACCGATACAAATAGCCGCTATTGCAGCGCTAGAAGGCCCGCAAGATTGCGTAGATGAAATAAGAGCGCTGTATAAAGAACGCAGAGACGTATTGTGCGAGGGGCTTAATGCGATTGGTTGGGCGGTTGAAAAGCCAAAAGCGACGATGTTTGTATGGGCGAAAATGCCCAAAAAATACCGTGAAATGGGTTCACTGGAGTTCTCAAAAAAATTACTCAAAGAAGCAAAAGTCGCGGTATCACCAGGTATAGGATTTGGCGAATTTGGCGACGACTATGTACGTTTTGGTTTAATAGAAAACACCCATAGGACACGCCAGGCGGTTCGTGGTATTAAACAGATGTTCCGAAACGATGGTATCGTCTAACCAGCGAACTTGAAACGACATCTAGCCGCTATCAGTTATTTAAGTGGCATCTGTCTTCCTATATAATGAGCCCCTTTTAATGAACTACCTGAGGGGAAGCTGTTGAACGTTGTAAAAGTTGGCTTATTAGGCCTTGGTACTGTTGGCGGCGGTACCGTCAATGTGCTGGAAAGAAATGGCCGGGAAATTTCTCGTCGTAGTGGCTGTCAGTTACTCGTAACAAAAGCCTGCGCCAGAGATATTAAGCTCGAACGCATTTGTAATACTCAGGGCATTCAACTAAGCACTAACCCCTACGACATTATTAACGACCCAGACATTCAAATAGTACTTGAAGTAATGGGCGGTGAAGAGCCTGCAAAGTCATTAATTCTGGCTGCTTTAGCTCAGGGTAAGCACGTCATCACGGCAAACAAGGCATTAATTGCACTGCACGGTAATGAGTTATTCGCCGCTGCGGCTAAACATAACGTTATTTTGGCTTATGAAGCGGCCATTGCCGGTGGCATTCCTATTGTTAAAGCGATACGCGAAGGCCTTAGCGGAAATAAAATTGAATGGTTAGCCGGTATCATCAATGGCACTGGAAATTTCATTCTCAGCGAAATGCGCGATAAAGGCAGCGCCTTTGAAGACGTATTACAACAAGCGCAAGAACTGGGCTACGCCGAAGCCGACCCTACTTTTGACGTCGAAGGCATAGACGCTGCGCATAAACTTTGCATTCTCGCTTCATTGGCGTTTGGTACACCACTCAATTTTGCAGGTGTGTACACCGAAGGTATCTCCAAGGTAACGCCATTAGACCTCACCTACGCCGAAGAATTAGGTTATCGAATCAAACACCTGGGTATCGCCAGAAAAACGGAGCAGGGCGTTGAAATGCGCGTTCACCCGACTCTTATTCCTGCTAAACGGCTTATCGCCAATGTTAATGGCGTGATGAATGCGGTACTGGTAAAAGGTAACGCGGTAGGTGCAACGATGTATTATGGCCCCGGTGCTGGCGCAGATGCTACCGCTTCAGCGGTGGTCGCCGATATGGTGGATATCTGCCGTCAATTAGACGTCTCGGCAGACCATCAGGTACCGTCGTTAGGCTTTTTAAATGATCAGTTAGAGGAACTACCGCTACTGTCCATAGAACAAGTAAAAACCGCGTTTTATCTGCGCCTTTCAGTAGCCGATAAATCAGGTGTTATGGCGGCTATTACAACTATTTTGGCCGATAACGGCATCAGCATTGAAGCGGTGTTACAAAAAGTAGCCGAACAACATAGCGCTAACACACTGGTTATTTTACTTACCAATAGCGTAGTAGAAAAATCATTGATGACAGCGCTTGAAGAAATTGAATCACTCGATACAACCGTCGGCCCTGCCGTTCGCATCCGTGTTGAATCATTACAATAGGAACTATCATGACAGCAGGTAATCGTTATATCGGTTTAATCGATAAGTATAAAAAAGTACTGCCCGTTTCAGACAGCACGCGTTTTATCAGTTTGGGTGAAGGCAATACGCCGCTTATCAAACTGGAAAATATACCGGCATTGATCGGCAAAAACGTAGACATTTATGTCAAATACGAAGGCTTAAACCCCACCGGTTCGTTCAAAGACCGTGGCATGACAATGGCAGTAACCAAAGCCGTAGAAGAGGGCAGTAAAGCGATTATCTGTGCTTCAACGGGAAATACCTCGGCTTCTGCTGCGGCATACGCCGCACGCGCGGGCATTAAAGCCTTTGTGCTTATCCCGGAAGGTAAAATTGCACTCGGCAAACTTGCGCAGGCGATGATTCACGGCGCCGAAATCATTCAGATCAAGGGTAATTTTGACGAAGGTATGCAGCTGGTTAAAGAAGTAGCCGAACACGCGCCGGTTACCATCGTTAATTCTATTAACCCTTATCGTTTGCAGGGCCAAAAAACGGCGTCTTATGAGATCGTAGAAGCGCTGGGTAAAGCGCCCGACTATCATTGTCTACCCGTCGGTAACGCAGGTAATATTACCGCGCACTGGATCGGCTATAGCGAAATGGCACAAGCCGCTGGTGCTCACGTCACCGATGCCTGCGCTTTTTGTGAAGGCGATTGTCAGTTCGATAGACAGCCGATAATAGACAAGCGGCCGATCATGGTCGGCTATCAGGCCGCCGGTGCAGCGCCGTTTATCAAAGGTGAACTGATCGACGACCCAGAAACCATCGCAACCGCTATTCGTATTGGCCGTCCGCAATCGTGGGATCGTGCCTGGGCGGTACAAAAAGAATCAGGCGGCTGGTTCGACGCATTAAGCGACGAAGAAATTTTAGCGACACAAAAATTACTAACAGAAAAAGAAGGTATTTTCTGCGAACCGGCGTCAGCCGCTTCAGTCGGTGGCGCGATACGCGATATTAAAAACGGTAAAATTCCTGAAGGCAGTACCATCGTCTGCACGTTAACCGGCCACGGCTTAAAAGACCCCGATACCGCCATCGCACAGTGCGAGGTCAATCCAAAAGCGATTGACGCTTCGTTAGCGTCTGTAAAGGCCGCCATACTCGACAAACTGTAGGTCATCTAATTAGATGAGTGATCACTCAGTAAGCAACTCATCTAGCCCGCAAATTAAACGTCGTGAAGCGATTAGTAGCGACGTTACGCTGTTAAGCGAAATCCACCCCGTTTTACGTCAGGTGTATTTGAACAGGGGTATAACGCATAGCGACCAACTCGATCGCACGCTGAAAAACCTGCCGAATTATCAGCATTTATCTGGCATCGGCGGCGCGGTCGATATTATTCTGGACGCCATTCAAACGGATCAAAAAATTCTTATCGTCGCCGACTTTGACGCCGACGGCGCCACCTCGTGCGCCTTGGCGATCAGGGGCTTGCGGATGCTGGGCGCGAAACATCTCGATTTTGTCGTCCCCGATCGTTTTAAGTTCGGCTATGGTTTAACGCCGGAAATCGTAGACGTCGCGCTAGAGCATAAACCAGACCTTATCATCACCGTGGATAACGGCATTTCCAGTGTCGATGGTGTGGCCTATGCGGTAGAGCAGGGCTGTCAGGTGGTGGTAACCGATCATCATTTACCGCCTAAACAATTACCGAATGCACATGCTATCGTCAATCCACAGTTATTGGGCGATGAATTCCCCAGTAAAGCGCTAGCCGGTGTTGGTGTTATGTTTTACGTATTACTGGCGTTACGCGCAAAGCTGAATGAACAGGGCGCTTTCGCCAACAGCAAAGCACCCAATTTAGCGCAGCTACTCGATATTGTCGCGCTGGGTACCGTCGCCGACGTTGTGCCGATGGACGAAACCAACCGTAAACTGGTACATCAGGGCCTGTTAAGAATTCAAGCCAACCAATGTGTTCCTGGTATCCGCGCCTTACTGCGCATCGCAAAGCGCGAGGCGCAATCCATAGTCGCCAGTGATCTGGGTTTTGCCATAGGCCCAAGGCTCAATGCGGCGGGTCGTTTAGACGATATGTCGCTCGGTATTCAATGCCTGCTGACCGATGATGAGCAAGAGGCGAATAATATCGCCGAGCAACTTGATTTGTTGAATGTTGAACGCCGGTCGATAGAAGACGATATGAAACTGGATGCGTTTAAGAT
>JBLIAQ010000023.1:0-15257 GCA_047634535.1 Cycloclasticus sp. | reverse complement strand
TTGCTGACTCATATTCAACGTGTGACGTTGAAATGGTAATACCGCGCTCGCGCTCTTCTGGGGCGTTATCAATCTCAGAAAATGCTTTAACGATGCCGCCACCAGCTTCTGCCATTACTTTAGTTAATGCCGCCGTTAATGTTGTTTTACCGTGATCAACGTGACCAATTGTGCCAACATTGACATGAGGCTTGTTTCTTTGAAATTTTTCTTTAGACATTACGCACCTTTATGCAAAATTAAATTAAAGCCATACCATTACCAAACAACTTAAATATATGGAGCCCATAACCGGACTTGAACCGGTGACCTCTTCCTTACCAAGGAAGTGCTCTACCGCTGAGCTATATGGGCCATAGCCGCACCTCTTTGGAGCGGGTGATGGGAATCGAACCCACGTGTTCAGCTTGGAAGGCTGACGTTCTACCATTGAACTACACCCGCGATTCTCTTCGACCCTATAATCCGTTGGTGGAGGGGGGAGGATTCGAACCTCCGAAGGCTGAGCCGTCAGATTTACAGTCTGATCCCTTTGGCCACTCGGGAACCCCTCCTAAATTAGCCGCTTATTGTCTTTTATTTGAATTTGACTGTCAACAAAGAAAAACACTTAAGGCAAAATGAATTTATTATGTATGCAGCTGCTGCATTACCTTTTGATATTCTCCGGCGCATATAGCTGGGATTTCGGCAACACCCGCCTCAATAGCTGAAGATATTTGTTCTAACTCTAGTTTGCCCGGAGGCTTTAATACGTAATTGGTTACTTTATTGCGGTCACCAGGGTGCCCAATCCCAACCCTCAACCTATAAAACTCTTTAGACGAAAGCTTTTCAATTATATCCCTGAGCCCATTGTGGCCACCATGACCACCGTCTTTTTTAAGACGAATAACACCCGGATCAAGATCCAGTTCATCGTGAGCCACTATAATTTGCTCTACCGTTTTATTAAAATAGCTTGCGTAAGCAGATACCACCTCACCACTTTTATTCATATACGTCTGCGGTTTAATAAGATGTACTGCCTGACCGACTATAACGCCTCTAGCCACTTCTGCTTTAAACTTACTTTCGTAGGTGAAATGAATCCCCAAGCTTTGCGCTAAACTATCTAACAATAAAAACCCAGCATTATGCCGGGTTTTTTTGTACTCATCGCCCGGATTGCCCAGTCCGACAATCAAAGAAATCATAAGCTATTCGCTTGTAGGCTCTTTGTCGCCTGATTCTTCTCCAGACCCTTCTTCCGTCTCGATGTCAGCATCATCTTCTACAACCGCTCTATTCGCCTGAATGGCGACAACTTGCGCGTCGTGATCACCTTCTTGCGCTAAAGCCACTATCTCAAGGCCCTTAGGAAGCTTAATATCCGTCAAATGAAGGCTTGAGCCAATCTCTAGCTCTGAAATATCCACCGTCAGGAACTCAGGAAGATCCTTTGGTAGACATTCGATTTCAACATCAACTATATTATGCGTTACCACTCCACCTTCTTTAGCACCTGGCGCAACTTCCTCACCTGTAAAATGCAATGGCACATGAACTCTTAATTTCTCATTCATGCTAATGCGTAAAAAGTCCGCGTGCATCAATCTGGCTTTGCTTGGGTGACGCTGCAATGCCTTAATAATGACCTTTTCTTTTTTACCATTTACGTTTAAAGAAAGAATATGGGAGAAAAACGCCTCATTTTCAGTACTATGCAACAACTGATTATGAGCCATTGAAATTGAAACTGGCTCAGCGCCAGCCCCATAAATAACCGCTGGAACCATGTCCAGTTTGCGTAAACGGCGAGTTGCGCCTTTACCTAAATCCTCGCGAATCGATGCCGCCAATTCAAAGCTGGTACTCATCAAACTTCTCCAAAATAAATGTTAATTGCAGTAAACTACGCATTTTGACATATTTCTCAATCCACGTACAGGGAACTGACAGAATCACCTTCTACCATGCGTCGAATTGTTTCAGCCAGCATTTCAGCCACGCCTAATTGGCGAATTTTTTTACAATTAGCTGCATTCTCTCTCAACGGAATAGTATCCGTTACCACCAGCTCATCCAACACCGAAGCTGATATATTTTCAATTGCCTTGCCGGATAAAACCGGGTGCGTACAATAGGCTTTTACGCTCAAGGCACCGCTATCTTTTAACGCCTTAGCTGCCAAACACAATGTTCCAGCCGTATCCACCAAGTCATCTACAATAACGCACTCTCTTCCGCTGACATCACCAATAATATTCATTACTTGCGACTCATTTGGTTTTGGTCGACGCTTATCAATAATGGCTAGGTCAGCATCATCTAGACGCTTTGCTAACGCCCGTGCTCGAACCACACCGCCAACATCAGGCGAAACAATCATTAGATTTTCCGTTTTTCTCTGCCAAATATCACTTAACAATAATGGCGAAGCGTAAACATTATCAACCGGTATATCGAAAAACCCCTGAATCTGATCGGCATGCAAATCAACCGTTAACACGTGATGAGCACCCGCCGTTTCAATCATTTTAGCAACGAGCTTCGAGGTAATAGGCACTCGAGCAGAACGTGGGCGACGATCCTGTCTTGCATAGCCGTAGTACGGGATAATCGCCGTAATTCGACTAGCGCACGCCCGCTTTAACGCATCGATCATTACCATTAACTCCATCACGTGATCGTTAGTAGGAGCACAAGTTGACTGGATAACAAAAACCTCTTTACCCCTAACGTTCTCGCCAATTTCAACCATAATTTCACCATCGCTGAACTTCTCTACGATAGATCTACCCAGTGTGATATTAAGATGTTGCGCGATATCTCTAGCTAAGACTTTATTTGCATTGCCGGTAAATACCATGATGCGATTATCTAGCACATTAAACTCCTACTAAAGAAAGCTGATGAATGAATTAAAGATAAAGATTGGCTGGGGCGCCAGGACTCGAACCTGGGATGCGGAGATCAAAACCCCGTGCCTTAACCACTTGGCCACGCCCCAAAATTTATCTTTGGTATTATACCTAATTTAGCCGATTAAAATACTGTTTAAGCGACGTCTTCAAAGGCGATTCATTCAAGCCCTTTACAATCCACTTATTCCAGCTATCTGGCAACTTTTTTGACAGAGAGACCGCTTCTTTTCTTGTATTGCATCTGGCAAACATACTCGAACCAGTTCCCGTTAAAAAAACATCACTGAATTCAGAAAATTGCTGATGGAGCCCTCTCAACTCTTTATTCATTTCCAAAACAACCGGCAAGCAATCGTTTTTCATTTGCCCGTTTAGAAAGTCGCGTATTGTGATGGTTGAATTATCCCGTGTCAAACGCTTATGTTGAAAAACTTCTTTTGTGCTGCAGTGATGGTCAGAGTTTACGACAACAAACCATTGCTCTGGCAACTCCAACGGAGTCAATAGTTCTCCCACACCTTCTGCCCAGGCAGATTGCCCATAAACAAAAACCGGGACATCCGCACCTAGCTCAAGTCCTAATTTAGCCAGTTGATCGACCGAGTAACCGAGCTCCCAAAGTTCATTTAAGACCACTAGCGTTGTTGCAGCATCTGAACTGCCGCCACCTAAGCCTGCACCCATTGGTAATATTTTTTTAACTACTATCTGCGCACCCAAGGTTGTGCCACTACGCCGTTTTAATAATTTAGCTGCGCGCATAATTAAATTATCATCTACTGGTATATTAGTCGTGGCGCACTCAAGAACAACTTTGCCTTCGGTTGGAGTAAAATTCAGCCAGTCATAAATCGCTATTAATTGAAATACTGTTTGTAGCTCGTGATAACCATCTGCGCGCTGACGCGTAATATTTATCATTAAGTTCAGCTTTGCTGGGGCTGGCCACCAATGCTCATGCCAATCTTTTTTAGTCTTCTTCACTACAGCCATTCATCCACCACTAACTTCATCTTTAAACCATCTTTTGTAAATGACATTTTCGTTGGCAACACGCGCTCATTAAAGACCATGAAGCGCTCCAGATTCACGCGCCAGCCGTCTTGCACAAACACTCTAGTTGAAACGGGGCTTTCGTTGTTGATCTGAGCACCCACTGCTGGGTTGGGTACGCCTCGAAGCCAATATTTTAAGTGCGGCAAAGGCGGTGAATAGCCAATCAGCGATTCCATCTCTCGCTCAGAAACGACCCGCTCATGTTCACCTGCTTTAGAAATGGTAATTATATTATCCATATAGCTTAGTTTTGCAACGACACCCCCCAATGAGGTACTCAGTGTCACTTCATCTGCTAACGAAGCATGCCGCCATTCTATTTTTGTTAGCCATGACTCTTCTGTGTTGCGAACAGACAAACGCCCCAATAAATGCCAATTAGTCACCGCTAAAATTTTGGCTATTTCATTGGCTGTTGGCTGCGGATTGATTTCTGTCTTTACTAGCTGCACAGAAGAGCAGGCGAGTAATTGCAAGGTCATAACACTATATATAAAAAACCGCTTCACTTGAGCCTCTTCAACACCTCAATTAAGTACTTATCGCCCGGAAACTTTTTGAGTCCCTCTTGCCATATTCGTTTTGCTTCTTCTTGCCGACCCAGCATCCACAGGGTCTCACCGAGATGAGCCGCTATTTCCCCTTCCGGCGACTTTCCATATGCTGCTTCCAATAAAGCCAGCGCTTCTTCATAACGGCCTTCACGATAATTTAACCACCCCATACTATCGATAATAGCCGAGTCATCTGGTTTTAGCAAAAGCGCCTGGGTTAAATACTTTCGCGCCTCTTTAAACCTAAATGTTTTACTGGCAAGCGTATAGCCTAAGGCATTTAACGCATTAACGTTCCCAGGCTCCCGAGCCAGGACATACAATAAATCCTGCTCGGCTATTTTCAGCTCACCGATTTCATTAGCAGCGATAGAACGCGCGTACCTCAGCGCCAAATTGTCCGAGTCTTTAACAATGGCTTCGGTCATTAACTGATATAAAGCCTTATGCTGAGCCGCCTCTATCAAGAACTCGGCTTCCAATATATAGAAGCGCGCCGAGTTTTTCGGAAACCGATTACGCAATCGTTGCAATACACTTCTGGCAGCTGGTAGATCATCCATTTCTGCATTAATCATCGCGATATTTACTTGCGAATCAATAAAAATAGGCCCCTGACCAACTTTCTCAAACCAGCTGATGGCTGACTCATACTCCTGTTGCCTGTATGTTATTTGCCCTAAATAAAACGCCGCTTTTGACTGAAAAGCATGCTTTTCATACAAGTCCTCGAAGAGGTCTTTTGCCTGACCTACTTCCTCCAACTTTAAATAAACGAGACCCAGAGAAAACTTAGCTTCTACATGATCAACCTCTTTAACTAACAAGCGTAAAAACTCTTCTTTAGCCGCAAGATATTGACCGTCTTTAGCTAATAACTGCCCATAACCCATCATAAGCGCTGCTGTTTTAAATTGCGCGCTGGCCTCTTTCAATACTATTAAGGCTTCTTTAGTGTTACCCTTTTTTTCCAAAATTTGCGCGAGCATCGCATAGCCCGTTTGCCACTCTGAATCCAGTTGTATTGCTTTAGCTGCATCTTTTTCAGCCGAGTCAAACGCACCAGAGTTCAACATAATTTGTGAACGCGCAAGGTAAGAGGCCGCTTCATCAGAATTCGTAGCCACTAACTCATCCATCATCTCTTTGGCGACATCTTCATTTGCATTACGCGAAACAAGATCTCCTATTGCTAACAATGCATTTCGTAGTGGAATATCGCTTTTAACGAGCAGCAATCTAACCTGACCTTTGCTTTTCTCAATATCACCCGCTCTCAAGTAAACGGTCAGCGCTAAATAATGGCTTTGTAACGTTGCGTGCTCATCTTCAATGAAAATATCCACGGCCGATTTTGCCGCAGCAATATCTTTTGTATATAAAGCAATTTGAGCCGCTCTCAGGGCGAGTTGAGGGTTCTGCGAACGTTGAGCGGCATCGGCATAAAAAGCCGACGCTATGTCCACCTCACCCCTTTGCCCAGCGATTTCACCACCTAAAATACTATAGAGCAAAGCCGCGTCTAATTGACTCCGTTCAGGGGGTTGATTCGCGTCTTCAACATCAATACTCTCGTCTGCAGTTTGCTCTTCTTTAATTTGCGGGATTATTTTCTCGACACCTCCAGTTTTTACGTGCGCACAAGCAACCGACAAAAAAACAACCGCCATCATTATCAAAAACTTTAAAAACATACCACTCTCTCATTCAATATTTCAGCCCACAAATATATTTCAACGCTCAACAACAGCAAGCTTACGCTTAAAATACTTTACAAACCCATCGCCAAAACTTCTGGAACATGCGACTGTTTAAAAAGATTATAATAACCCAATTAGACACAAGTAAACCCAAGTAAACCAAACTAAAAGCGCATGCTACTTACGCTCGGACTCAATCACAATACCGCCCCTATCGAGATTCGCGAGAAGCTCGTCTTTTCGTCTGAGCGCATTGGTCATTCGTTACAGTCCCTGTCGGAACTCTCGTCGGTGGAAGAAGCAGCTATTTTATCGACTTGCAATCGTACTGAAATTTATTGCGATGTATCCCTGCAACAAACCGACGAACTCATTTTTTGGCTAGCCAATCAGCACCTGCTAAGCGAAACTGAGATCAGGTCTTACCTGTACAGCCATACAGGGCACCAATCTATAAAACATATGGCGCGAGTGGCCTGCGGACTCGACTCCATGGTACTCGGCGAACCGCAAATTCTTGGACAAATGAAATCTGCCTATCAACAGGCCTACGAAGCTGGTACTTTAGGAAAATACCTCGGTCGCCTTTTTCAGCATACCTTTCAGGTGGCGAAAAAAGTACGTACCGATACCGCTATTGGCTCCAGTCCTGTGTCCGTCGCTTTTGCTGGGGTTAAGCTTGCTCAGCAAATTTTTGGCGACCTTAAGGATCAAACCGCTTTGCTAATTGGCGCAGGTGAAACCATTGAATTATCTGCTCAGCACCTTAAGGAACAAGGCATCGGCCGCTTGATAGTAGCCAATAGAACACTCGAAAAAGCGCACGCGATTGCCTCTCAAGGAAATGGTTATGCGATTGAGATAAAGGACATACCCGAACATTTGCCCGAAGCCGACATTATTATCTCTTCTACCGCTAGCCAACTGCCTATTTTAGGCAAGGGCAGCGTAGAAACGGCTATATTGAAGCGCAAACACAAGCCTATGTTTATGATTGACCTGGCCGTACCCCACGATATTGAAAAGGAGGTCGGCTTGTTGAGTGATGTGTACCTTTATTGCGTTGACGACCTTAAAAATATTGTTGATGATGGTTTACAATCGCGTCGTGACGCTGCAGAACAAGCCGAAGAAATCATTGATATACAGGTGTCTCACTTTCTAACCTGGGTTCGCGCGCAAGATGCGTCTAAAACCATCCATCAGCTACGACAACAATCAGAACAAACTCGCGAAGATTTATTGCAAAAAGCACTCGGCTCACTGGCAAACGGATATTCAGCCGAACGCGTTTTAGAACGTCTTGCAAACGATTTAACAAACAAGCTGCTACACGCACCTAGCAGCACTCTGAAACAAGCTGCTTCCGAAGGCAATAGCGAGTTATTATCCGCCGCACAACAACTATTTAAATTAAAAAAATAACGTGAATATATCAATTCTACATAAGTTAGACACACTCCGTGAGCGCTTCGAAGAAATTGCCCAGCTCCTTGCTGAACAAAGCGTACAGAGTGATCAAAATAAATTTCGCGCCCTGAGCCAGGAGTACGCTCAACTAGACCCTATTGTTAGCACTTACCAGCATTATCTATCGGCATCCGAAGATAAGGAGGCGACAGACGCCATGCTAAACGATAATGATCCCGATATTAAGGCAATGGCAAAAGAGGAGCTAAAAGACATCCGAACGACCCTCGAGCGGCAAGAGAAAGAACTGCAGGTGCTATTACTCCCTAAAGACCCCAACGATGGAAAAAATGCGTTCCTTGAAATTCGAGCAGGAACCGGCGGTGCTGAAGCCGCTATTTTTTCAGGCGACCTGTACCGTATGTACATGCGTTTCGCTGAAAAGAAAAACTGGAAATTTGAAATCATTAGCGAAAGCTTAGGCGACCACGGTGGTTATAAAGAAGTGATTGCGCGAATTGAAGGCAAGGACGTCTATTCACAATTAAAGTTCGAATCGGGTGCGCATCGTGTACAGCGCGTACCTGAGACAGAATCCCAGGGCCGCGTTCACACGTCGGCCTGTACCGTGGCTATTATGCCTGAGGCCGATGAGCTGGACGACTTTGAAATAAAATCAGCCGATTTGCGCGTCGATACTTTTCGCGCATCTGGCGCCGGCGGACAACACGTCAACAAAACTGACTCGGCGATACGGCTCACACATATTCCAACTGGTACCGTTGTTGAGTGCCAGGACGAGCGCTCGCAACACAAAAATCGTGCTCGCGCCATGTCGCTGTTAAAAACGCGAATTCTCACCGCCGAGCGGGAGAAAATCGACTCTGAACAAGCCGAATCTCGTCGCTCGCAAGTTGGAAGCGGCGATCGTTCAGAGCGCATTCGAACCTATAACTACCCTCAAGGCCGAGTAACTGACCACCGGATTAATTTAACGCTATATAAATTAGATGAGGTCATGCAAGGCGGGCTCGATCAGGTGATCAGCCCATTGATTCAGGAACACCAGGCCGACCAACTCACACAATTGAGTTCTGACGAATAATTAAATCTCCTTTGAGCTCCAGCCCAGACATTAAAAGCGCCCTTTTAAACGCTATGGAAGTGCTCACTGACTCTCCAAGCTGCCGCCTGGAGTGCGAAGTTCTACTCGCTTACGTGTTGCAGAAAAACCGCAGTCACCTGAGAGCATGGCCCGACAAGGCCTTATCGGATGAGCAATACGCCGCCTATAAAAAACTACTTGAACAACGGCAAAAAGGACGGCCAATTGCTTATTTAACCGGCGAGAAAGAGTTCTGGTCGCGTTCTTTTTTTGTCTCTGAAGAGGTTTTAATTCCTCGCCCTGAGACTGAATTACTGATCGACATTATTCAACAAAAGTTCAATTCTGATGACTCATTTACTGCATTAGACTTAGGCACCGGTAGCGGCGCTATCGCCGTCACGCTGGCGTGTGAATTCAACAATGCCAATGTCGTTGCCGTCGATATAAGCAATAAGGCATTGTTGATTGCGCAAAAAAATGCCAAACAACTTGGCGCCAATAATATCCGGTTTATACAAAGTGACTGGTTTCAACGGCTGCCTGATACGCAATTTGACCTTATCGTCAGCAACCCTCCGTATATTTGCAGCACAGACCCACACCTGCAGAGAGGCGACCTGCGATTTGAGCCTTCATCGGCTTTAGTTGCAAAGCAACAGGGAACCCAGGATTTCCTACGTATCATCGCCGAAGCGAATAGTTTTCTTCAACCCGGCGGTTTTTTGCTTTTTGAACACGGTTATCAACAGGGTAATCATGTACAAAACTTGTTAGACTTAGCCGGCTTCAAATTAACCGAGCAGTTCGAAGACCTTCAAGGTCATCCTCGCGCCACGATCGGCCAGAAACTGTAGACTTTAAGGTAATAAAATGATCAAAAAAGAAATTTCACTTCCGCGCAAACTCGTCAACAAGTTATTGCATCTCGCCCAACTATCACAAGACGAAGAGGTTTGCGGCTTTGTAGGCAAAAACGCTACAGGGGCGTACACATGCTACCCCGTCGATAATGTCGCTGATGATCCGAGCAAGCGTTTTTTAATGGACGCTGAGTACCAACTCAGTGCAATGAAGCAGATGCGGGAGAGAGAAGAAGAAATGTTTGCCATTTTTCACTCTCACCCTAGCGCGCCGGCCATTCCTTCGGCCATGGATATTGAGCAGGCAGCCTACCCCGACACGTATTACTTAATTATTTCACTAAATACTAAGGGCGTATTAGAAATGCGTTGCTTCAAACTATTGCACGATGAAAATATAGTTGAAATTACTCTTCGCATGGAAGAGTAATTAAAAGCCCAACGTTTTACTTTTACTGCGCGTCAAGCGCTTCTCTTTCTCCAGCCGTTGCTAGGCCAGCGTGGTACATTGCCTCTCGTAACTTACTTCTCGGCTCAGCGGCATAATTACTTAACATATAAGCCTCTTTATAAGCCCAAACAGCATCGTTATAACGCTTGAGGTGCATATATGCATTGCCAATTAACAACCAGCCCTTTACCTCTGGCTCTGTCTTCATTTTCTCCACGATACGCTCGATCTGCGCCTCGACATCAGTCGCATCAGAAACTGCAACCGGCTGAGCTGGTTCCGTTAATGTTATCTCTTTAACAACTGAATCCTTTGCACAAGCCATCAATAAAAAAGCACTTACAACAAACAAACCTAGTCTTTTCATTTAATTTTCCTTATTTATAACGTTCATCAGAACAAACCCTGCCAACTAGCCTTTTAACTTAGCCTGCAGTAACTTATTAATCTCCTGCGGATTAGCCTTACCCTGGGTTTGCTTCATCAACTGCCCAACGAAAAAGCCCATTACCTTGGTTTTTCCCGCTCTAAACTGTTCAACCTGCGGCATATTATCGGCCATCAGCTGATCAATCATTTTTTCAAGTTCGCCGCTATCAGAGATCTGTTTTAAACCTTTTAGTTCAATAATATCGTCCGCCAGGTCTTCTGTGTCCCACATCAGCTCGAAAACTTGTTTGGCGATTTTTCCAGAAATCGTTTGATCGACAATACGTCGCACCAAACCACCCAGTCGCTCGGCACTGATCGGGCTAGCACTAATATCCAGACCATCTCTATTAAGGCCCGCACTAAGCTCACCCATCACCCAATTGGCCGCTAATTTTGCTTCACCGTCTGCAAAATTGACCACGTCTTCATAGAAATTAGCCCAGATTCGCTGCGTCGTTAAAACGTCCGCATCGTATTCACTGAGTCCATATTGCAATATGAAACGCTGTTTTTTTGCCGCCGGTAGTTCTGGTAAAGTGTCGCGCATTTCGTCCAGCAAAGCCGCCGTAATTTCTACTGGAAGCAGGTCTGGATCAGGAAAATAACGGTAATCATTGGCTTCCTCTTTCGAACGCATTGAGCGTGTTTCATCTTTATTAGAGTCGTAAAGCCTCGTTTCTTGCACCACCTTACGCCCCGATTCGATCACATCAATCTGACGTTCGACCTCATACGCGATCGCCTTTTCTATAAAACGAAAAGAATTCAGGTTTTTAATTTCTGCCCGCGTACCAAATTCCTCCTGGCCCATCGGTCGCACCGACACGTTAACGTCACAGCGAAAAGATCCTTCTTGCATACTGCCATCACAAATGCCCAGATATTGCACCAGGGTATGTATCATTTTAACGTAGGCGACCGCTTCATCAGCCGAGCGCATATCGGGCTCTGAAACGATTTCAAGCAGCGGCGTGCCTGCCCGGTTTAAATCAACGCCGGTCATTCCCTGCAAGTCTTCGTGCATAGATTTACCCGCGTCTTCCTCTAAATGGGCACGCGTAACACCAATGGTTTTAGTGCTCCCATTGACGTTGATATCGACCTGGCCCAAGCCAACGATTGGCAAGTCAAATTGGCTAATTTGATAACCTTTAGGTAAGTCCGGGTAAAAATAATTTTTGCGCGCGAACACCGAATACGGCGCGATATGCGCTCCAATTGCCAAACCAAACTTAACCGCAAAGCGAACCGCTTGCTCGTTAAGCACCGGCAAGGTACCCGGCAGGCCTAAATCAACCGCACAGGCCTGCGTATTTGGCTCGGCTCCGTATGACGTTGAAGCACCCGAAAAGATTTTTGATTTCGTCGCGAGCTGAGCGTGAATTTCAAGTCCAATGACAGTTTCCCATTGCATAGTTATTGCTCCTGCTCGAATCCGGCAGGCACCATTAGATGCCAGTCCGTTAATTGCTGATATTGATGCGCCACATTTAACAGACGGGCTTCCTCAAAGTAATTACCGATTAACTGCAAGCCGACCGGCTTTTTATCAACAAACCCACAGGGAACCGACATCCCGGGTAGGCCGGCTAAATTAACGCCGATGGTAAAAATATCCGACAAGTACATCGATACAGGGTCGCCTTTCTTTTCGCCCGCGGCAAAGGCTACCGATGGCGCCGTCGCACTAGCAATAATATCAACTTCCTTAAATGCATTTGCAAAATCCTGTTGTATTAAGCGACGGACTTGCTGGGCCTTTTTGTAATAAGCATCGTAATAACCCGCCGATAAAACGTAAGCGCCGATCATAATTCTACGTTTCACCTCATCGCCAAATCCTTCTCCGCGTGAACGCTTATAAAGATCTTCTAAGTCTTTCGGTGATTCACAACGGTGGCCAAAACGAACCCCGTCAAAACGGGACAGATTAGCCGAGCACTCTGCCGGCGCTACAACGTAATAGGCGGGAACAGATAAGTTAATATTTGGCAGACTAATTTCTTTTATCGATGCGCCAGCAGATTTAATTGTATCAACCGCCTGCTCAATTTTTTGACGAATATCGGTGTCCAGATCATCGCTGAAAAATTCTTTCGGCAAACCCACGGTTAAACCTTTGATCGAGTCACCGAGATGAAGCAATAAATCATCGACGGGTCTATCAACACTGGTTGAGTCTTTTTTATCAAAACCCGACATCGCTTGCAACATTATGGCCGCATCCTCAGCGCTTTTAGCCATCGCACCCGCCTGGTCTAAACTGGAGGCGAAAGCGATCATGCCATAGCGAGACACGCGACCATAGGTGGGCTTAATGCCTGTAATGCCACAAAAAGCGGCTGGCTGACGAATCGAACCACCCGTATCCGTACCACTTGCTAGCGGTGCAAGTCGTGCGGCAACGGCTGCTGCAGAACCTCCCGATGAACCACCCGCTACCATTTGCAAGTTCCATGGATTTTTTACCCCACCATAAAAACTGGTTTCATTCGAAGAGCCCATGGCAAACTCATCCATATTGGTTTTACCCAACATCACCGCGCCAGCCTGCTCGAGTTGACTAACAGGCGTAGCCGAATAGGGCGCTATAAAATTATCCAACATCTTTGATCCACAGCTAGTTCTTAGACCCTGGGTACAAAAAATATCTTTATGAAGTAATGGGATGCCCGTTAAGGCACCGGCGGTTCCTAATTGAATAGACTTATCGGCACGCTGAGCAGCCTCTAATGCGCCCGCTTCGTCTAAGGTGATGATGGAGTTTAACTCCGTATCAAAGCGTTTAACACGCTGTAAAAAGTAATCACTCAGCTCGACGCTGGAGATCTCTTTTTTTTGCAGACTGTCGGACAGTTGCTTTAATGATTTGTTATACATGAATTTTTTAAAATAATTACAAGGGTTAATCGATAACTCGAGGTACTAAAAATAAGCCATCTTTAACGTCAGGCGCATTTTTTTGTAATAAGTCTCTTTGGTCACTTTCCGATACCTCATCCGCTCTCAACCGTTGCGACTGATCTAAGGGGTGGGCCATTGGCTCGATGTTTGACGTATCAACCGCGTTCATTTGTTCTACCAAGCCCATGATATTGGATAGATCTGAAGCATATGCCGCAACCTGCTCATCTTCAATTCCAAGTCGTGCCAAATGTGCAATATTCATTACATCTTCTGATTGAATTGGCATAAAATTACCTCAATATTAAATTCGTATATTAAAACGGTGCAAAGTAACACAAAATGCGCCTTGCCCAAAGGGGCAAAGGATTGTTACAGTACAAAAAATTCACATCAACTGGCAGCATAAACACATGTTCAAAAAAATTCGCGGTATGTTTTCCAATGATTTATCTATTGATTTGGGAACGGCTAACACTATTATTTACGCCCTGGGCAAGGGTATTGTGCTCAATGAGCCTTCAGTCGTCGCCATTCGTGAAGACAAATTGCGGGGTGAAAAAAGTTTTGCAGCGGTTGGCATCGAGGCTAAAGCGATGCTGGGCAGAACACCAGGAAACATTACCGCTATTCGCCCTCTTAAAGACGGTGTTATCGCTGACTTTACGATCACCGAAAAAATGCTCCAATACTTTATACATAAAGTACACGAAGGTAAATTTTTGCGCCCAAGCCCGCGCGTACTTATTTGCGTGCCCTGCGGTTCCACCCAGGTAGAAAGGCGAGCGATTCGAGAATCTGCCGCAGGTGCCGGAGCCCGTGAGGTTTTTCTCATTGAAGAACCTATGTCTGCCGCAATCGGTGCCGGGCTTCCCATCGATCAACCACAAGGTTCTATGGTGTTAGACATTGGCGGTGGCACCTCAGAAATCGCCGTTCTATCTTTAAATGGCATTGTCTACGCAGAATCTGTTCGCGTTGGTGGCGACAGGTTTGACGAAGCTATTATCAATTATGTGCGCCGTAATTATGGAACGGTCATCGGTGAAGCGACGGCCGAGAGAATTAAGCACCAAATCGGATCGGCCTACCCGGCCAATGAAGTCCTTGAGATGTCTGTTACTGGACGTAATTTAGCGGAAGGCATTCCCCGTAGCTTCACTCTTAACAGCAACGAAATATTAGAGTCCTTACAGGAACCGGTTAGCGCTATAGTTAGCGCAGTAAAAGCCGCTCTTGAGCAAACACCACCTGAATTAAGCGCCGACGTTGCTGAAAACGGTATCGTTTTAACCGGTGGTGGCGCACTACTAAAAGGTCTGGATAAACTGCTTCATGAAGAAACTGGCGTTCCTGTACGCACCGCCGACGAGCCACTGACCTGCGTCGCACGCGGTGGCGGTAAAGTACTGGAGCTGATCAATGAAAGAGGACCGCATATTTTCAATTTAGAATAAGAAAAAAGGTTACTCGCCATAAAACCCATTTTCTCAAAAGGACCGTCAACCAGCGCTCAATTTTTAGCGGCGGCCATTATCTCAATGTTGTTGTTGCTGCTAGCACACAAAACCGACCAGCTTCAACGCGTTAAAGAGGGTCTTTCTTTTATCGTGCACCCTATATTAGTATTGGTCGATCTGCCAGCTAAAGCTTACGATTGGCTAAATGAAAATACCAGTGGACGCGCCACCATACTCGAGGAAAACCGCGTATTAAAATCAGAGGCCTTGATTTTAAAAGCAAAACTGCAGAAGCTTGACTCCATCGAAAAAGAGAATACGCGTCTACACAGCCTGCTTGAGTCATCATTTAAAATTGGCGAACAATTTATTTCCGCGTCGCTTATTGACGTGAACTTAAACCCTAATATGCAGCA
>JBLIAQ010000022.1:0-15628 GCA_047634535.1 Cycloclasticus sp. | reverse complement strand
CAATAGACGCAGCATTTTGCAGTGCGGTTCTAGTTACTTTGGCTGGATCAAGAATACCCATTGCAATCATATCGCCATATTCACCGGTTGCAGCGTTATAACCGTAGTTACCTTTGCCTTTTTTTACTGCCTGTAAAACAACTGACGCTTCTTCACCTGCATTGGTAACGATTTGACGTAACGGTGCTTCCATTGCGCGTAGCGCAATTTTAATACCGACGTCCTGATCATGATTAGCACCTTTTGCTTTGCTTGCAGCACTTAAAACACGAATAAGCGCTGTACCACCACCCGGTACTACACCTTCTTCAACCGCAGCGCGAGTAGAATGTAGCGCGTCTTCAACGCGTGCTTTCTTCTCTTTCATTTCAACTTCTGTCGTTGCGCCAACTTTAATAACCGCAACACCGCCAGCTAATTTAGCCATACGTTCCTGAAGTTTTTCTTTGTCGTAATCAGAGCTCGCGTCTTCAGCTTGCTTGCGAACTTGAACAACGCGCGCTTCGATATCTGCTGCCTGGCCTGCACCATCAACAATCGTTGTGCTTTCTTTGGTGATGTTGATGCGTTTTGCAGATCCTAGATCTTCCAGCGTTGCTTTTTCAAGCGTTAAGCCGACTTCTTCAGCAATAACAGTACCGCCAGTCAAGATAGCGATATCTTCTAACATCGCTTTACGACGATCGCCAAAACCAGGCGCTTTAACAGCCGCTACTTTAACAATACCGCGCATATTGTTAACAACCAGAGTTGCTAACGCTTCACCTTCGATGTCTTCAGCGATAATCAATAATGGACGGCCCGCTTTTGCAACGCCTTCTAATATTGGCAGTAAATCACGGATGTTTGAGATTTTTTTGTCGTGTAACAAAATAACCGGATCTTCCAGATCAACACTCATGTTTTCCTGGTTATTGATAAAGTAAGGAGACAGGTAACCGCGATCAAACTCCATACCTTCAACCACGTCTAGTTCGTTTTCTAAACCAGAACCTTCTTCAACGGTGATAACGCCTTCTTTGCCTACTTTATCCATCGCTTCTGCGATGATTTTGCCAATAGACTCGTCAGAGTTGGCAGAAATGGTACCCACCTGAGCAATCGATTTACTGTCTGAACAAGGAACCGATAAGGCTTCAAGTGCTTTAACCGCTTCTATAACAGCCTTATCAATACCGCGTTTTAAATCCATTGGGTTCATACCCGCTGCAACAGACTTCATGCCTTCAACTAAAATAGCCTGCGCCAATACCGTTGCGGTGGTGGTTCCGTCACCAGCAACATCAGACGTTTTAGCGGCAACTTCTTTAACCATTTGCGCGCCCATGTTCTGGAATTTATCTTTTAATTCGATTTCTTTCGCAACGGACACACCATCTTTAGTAATCGTCGGGCCGCCAAAACCTTTGTCTAACACTACGTTACGACCTTTAGGGCCCAGCGTAACTTTGACTGCTTTTGCTAATATATTAACGCCTTCGAGCATTAAGCTGCGTGCGTCATCTCCAAATTTAACTTGCTTTGTCATATTTTTGTTCCTTAAATTGTGTTCTTAAATGATGGTCACAGACCGTCAGTTTCGTTGCAATGGATGCAAACTCGCATCCATCCATCTAAGTCAGTCCTACTCGACCACTGCGATGATGTCGTCTTCACGCATCACGAGTAATTCGTCGCCATCAACTTCAACTTCAGTACCGGAGTATTTGCCGAATAAAACGTTATCGCCAACTTTGACAGACATTGCCTGTAATTCGCCTTTGCTGTTCGTTGCACCCTTACCAACGGCTACTACTTCACCACGACTTGGTTTTTCTTTTGCTGAATCTGGAAGCACAATACCACCTAAACTAACCGATTCTTCTTCGACGCGTTTGATAATAACGCGATCGTTTAATGGACGTAAATTCATAAATAAATCTCCTTGTTGTTAAAGTTCATTGCTATAGCTAACCAGATATGGGGCGGTGTATCGTTAAATCAACCCCCATAGCTTGAAAAACATATGACAATTCCCCCAATTAATTAGCACTCTACTTGAGAGACTGCTAATAATAGCGATTGATGGAGCAGTGTCAAGTATTTAGCCGCTGCCAAATTAATATATAATCGAAAGAAACGCGTTAAAACCAAACATGAATGACGAACAGCTTTTAAGATACAGCCGACAGATCATGCTGCCTTCGATCGATATTGAAGGCCAGCAAAAACTACTCGATTCTCGTGCACTTATAATAGGTATGGGTGGCTTAGGCAGCCCCGTTGGGCTATACCTTGCTGCCGCGGGCGTGGGACAACTCGTTATCAGTGACTTTGATGACGTTGATCTGTCCAACCTTCAGCGCCAGGTCGCGCATACAACCAACAGCATTGGTCAATCAAAAGTAGCCTCAGCGAAACAGACGTTTGAGGCCATCAACCCGCTCGTCGATGTCATCGCTATCAACGAAAAATTAACCGGTGACGCGTTACTTGATCAGGTTCGCCAGGCCGATATAGTGATTGATTGCTGCGATAATTTTGCAACGCGCTTTGCCATTAATGATGCCTGCTTTGCCGCCAAGACACCGCTGGTGTCTGGCGCGGCAATTCGATTTGAGGGGCAAATTTCCGTTTTTGACTCACGGGACGAACGCTGCCCTTGTTATAACTGTCTGTACCCACGCGATGGTGCGGTCGCACAGAGCTGTTCAGAAAACGGTGTTATTGCACCCATCACCGGTATTATCGGCAGTATGCAGGCGCTGGAAGCAATAAAAGTGCTCACCGGCGTCGGTGAATCGCTACAGGGCCGCGTCCTGTTACTCGATGGTTTATCCATGCAGTGGCAGAATATGCAATTACCGCGCAACCCAAATTGCCCAACCTGCTCAAAGGTCGGTTAAACATTAAGAACTTGCATTAAACCTTAAAAACAATATACTTAGATTCAGACGATTTGACAGCGTTCAAGATATTGAAATATCTGCTTACTTATAGGAGACACAGCATGAAATGGGAAACACCAACCTACAAAGACTTACGTTTCGGTTTTGAAGTAACGATGTATATCTATAACCGATAGATTACAAATAGCTTTTATTAAAAGGGGTTCCACGTGTGGAGCCCCTTTTTTATTTCTACCCACTATTGTAAATTAAGCATTATGTATATTCGTATTTTAGGTTCAGGGGCTGGCGGCGGTTTTCCGCAGTGGAATTGCAGCTGCCCAAATTGTAAGGCTGTGCGTGCAGGGTCAATGAAAGCCTCTACCCGCAACCAATCTTCTATTGCTGTTTCATCTGATGGTGAACATTGGGCTTTGTTTAATGCCTCTCCAGATGTGCGTGCGCAGTTAGAGGGCTTCCCAGAGATTCACCCGAAGAACAAAGTACGTGGCACGGGTATTGAAGCGATTGTGGTGATTGATTCGCAAATTGACCACGTCACGGGTTTATTGATCCTGCGTGAAGGCGATCCGCTAAATATCTATTGCACCGAGATGGTCAAGCAAGACCTTACAACCGGCTTCCCTATTTTTAATATTTTGCAGCATTTTTGTGGTGTTAACGACCACCCCATTCCACTTAATGGCGACTCTTTTAGTATTCCCAATATTAATGACCTCGAATTTACCGCTCTGCCCTTAAAAAGCAAAGCGCCGCCTTACTCACCGCACCGAGATGACCCGCACGAAGGCGACAATATCGGCATGATTATTCACCAGGTCTCGACAGGAAAAACTACTTTTTACGCCCCAGGGCTTGGCGTTATAGAACCACACGTCGAAAAAGCAATGAGAGAAGCGGACTGCGTATTAGTGGACGGTACTTTTTGGACCGATGACGAACTCGCCTCCGTTGGAAGATCGTTGCTGGCAAGAAAAATTGGCCATTTACCGCAGTCTGGTGAAGGTGGCATGATTGAGTTTTTAGATACGCTCGACAAACCCCGCAAAATTTTGATTCACATCAACAATACCAACCCAATTCTCGACGAGGAATCTAAAGAACGCGATATACTGACGCAACATGGCATTGAAGTGTCGTTCGACAATATGAATATCGAGCTGTAACTATGACAGAACAAGCACCCTGGTCTCAGCATGAATTTGAGACGCGCATTCGTGATATGGAGCGTTTTTATCATATCAACCACCCGTATCACGTGATGATGCACGAGGGTCAGCTCAACAAAGAGCAAATTCGTGGTTGGGTCGCCAATCGTTTTTATTATCAGGTAAACATACCGCGTAAAGACGCCGCGATTATGGCCAATTGTCCAGACCGAGATACGCGCGCCCAGTGGGTTCAACGCATTATTGATCACGATGGCGCGCCGGGTGAAATTGGCGGCATTGAGGCCTGGTTACAATTAGCCGAAGCCGTTGGTCTTAATCGAGAAGAAGTGATCTCTGAACAACACGTCTTACCCGGCGTTCGATTTGCCGTCGATGCGTACCTTAATTTTGCCCGCCAGGCCGACTGGCATGAAGCCGCCAGTTCATCACTGACCGAATTATTTGCGCCAAAAATTCACCAGCAACGCCTGGATAACTGGCCTGAGCACTACCCCTGGATCGACCTGAAGGGACTCACTTATTTTCAAAAAAGACTCAGCGAAGCACGTCGTGACGTTGAGCACGGCTTACGAATCACGCTGGATTGGTATAAAACACGCGAACAACAAGAAAAAATGCTGCGTATTTTAAAATTTAAACTCGATATTTTGTGGTCCATGGCCGACGCGATGCATATGGCCTACGTACACGGAATGCCACCGTATTTTACCGTTAAGTCATGAGTCTTATAACAAACCAGGCCATTCATCTATCGCCAACTTATCGTTTGCAGTGGGAAGAAGCCCAGCAGATGTTTGTTTTGCTATACCCCGAAGGCCTGATCGAACTGAATCAAAGCTCGGCAGAAATTCTGCAGCACTGTGATGGCACCAATAAGCTCTCTGATATTGTGCAAATTTTAGAGCAGAAATTCGCCACCACTGGACTCGAAAACGACATCGTCAGCTTCTTAAAAATCGCTCTGGAAAATGGCTGGATCAATCAAAGCGCCTAGCCCACCGCGCTGGTTATTGGCAGAGCTGACTTACGCCTGCCCGTTGCAGTGCCCGTATTGTTCAAACCCGCTGGATTATTCTAATATCAAAGAAGAATTATCCACCGATGACTGGAAGCGCGTGCTCAAGCAGTCGCGAGAAATGGGCGCCGTGCAGCTGGGATTTTCTGGCGGCGAACCGCTGGTGCGTAAAGATCTGGTTGAACTGGTCGATTACTCGCACGCCTTGGGTTATTACACGAACTTGATTACATCCGGCTACAACATGGATGAAGCGAAAATCATCGAGCTTAAAAAAGCTGGGCTAGACCATATTCAAATTAGCCTGCAAGCAAGCTCTCAGGAATTGAACGACTTTATCGCGGGTACTGAAAGTTTCGAGCACAAAAAGGTCGTCGCTAAACTGATTAAAAAACACGGCTACCCGATGGTATTATGCGTGGTATTACACCGCCAGAATATCCATCAAATGAAGGATACCCTGGAAATGGCCATCGAGCTGGGCGCAGACTTTGTTGAACTCGCCAACACACAATATTACGGCTGGGCGCACCATAACCGCGACCAACTGATGCCAACGCAGGAACAACTTACCAGCGCTGAAGCCATCGCCAACGAGTACCAGCTCTCGCAAAAAGGCAAGATGAAGATTTACTACGTGGTACCAGACTATTACGAAGGCCGGCCGAAAGCGTGCATGAATGGCTGGGGTACTACTTTCCTTACGATTGCACCCGATGGCCTGGCGCTACCCTGCCACTCCGCTCGCTTATTGCCGAATTTTGATTGCCCGAATGTACGCAATTATTCGATTAGTGACATCTGGAATAAGTCAAAAGCATTCAATTACTTCCGTGGCGACGACTGGATGAAAGAACCGTGCAGAAGTTGCCCAGAAAAAGACAAAGATTTTGGCGGATGCCATTGCCAGGCTTTCTTATTAACGGGAGATGCAAGCAATGCCGACCCCGTGTGCGATTTATCGCCAATGCACCACACCGTCACCGAAGCAATTGAAAAAGCCAGTCAAACGGTCGAATCACCGTTAACGTTTAGAAACCCAAAAAATTCAAAAGCATTTAAAAGCTAGTAGCAAAAGGAAGCAATATGAAAGTAACAGCAGCTGTCGCCTGGGAGGCTGGCGCGCCTCTATCCATTGAAGACGTTGATTTAGAGGGGCCAAAAGCTGGCGAGGTGCTTATTCGTCACGTAGCGGCTGGGGTTTGTCATACCGATGCGTTTACCCTGTCTGGCGAAGACCCAGAGGGGATTTTTCCAGCTATTCTGGGGCACGAAGCAGGCGCTATCGTGGAAGAAGTTGGCGCTGGCGTCACATCCGTTCAGGTCGGCGATCACGTTATCCCTTTGTACACGCCCGAATGCGGCCAGTGTAAGTATTGCTTATCCGGTAAAACCAATCTTTGCCAGGCCATTCGAGCCACTCAAGGCAAAGGCCTAATGCCGGATGGAAGCTCGCGTTTTTCAAAAAATGGCAAAACCATTTACCACTATATGGGCACCTCTTCATTTGCCGAATATACCGTGCTGCCTGAAATTGCCTTAGCTAAAATTAACAAAGCCGCGCCTCTCGATAAGGTTTGCTTATTAGGCTGCGGTATCACCACCGGTATTGGTGCAGTACTCAACACAGCCAAAGTGGAAGCCGGTAGCACCGTGGCTATTTTTGGCTTAGGTGGCATTGGTTTAAGCGCTATTCAGGGCGCGGTCATCGCTAACGCCTCGCGCATTATCGCGGTAGATATTAACGAAGATAAATTTGAATTCGCCAGGCAGTTAGGCGCTACCGATTGCATCAACCCTCAGCGCTTTGACGGCCCTATCCAGGATATTTTAGTCGATATGACCGATGGCGGCGTTGACTATTCTTTTGAGTGCATCGGCAACGTCAACACCATGCGTTCTGCCCTGGAGTGCTGCCATAAAGGTTGGGGAGAGTCGATCATCGTTGGTGTCGCGGGCGCTGGTCAGGAAATCGCTACCCGGCCCTTTCAACTAGTGACTGGGCGGGTCTGGCGAGGCACCGCCTTCGGTGGCGTTAAAGGGCGTAGTGAATTACCCGCTTACGTTGAACGCTATTTAAAAGGTGAAATAAAAATTGATGAAATGGTCAGCTATACCATGCCGCTGAGCGATATTAATCGCGCCTTCGATTTAATGCACCAGGGCAAAAGCATTCGCTCGGTGGTTATTTACTAGGCGGTCAATTCCTGCAAAAAATCATCAGCGGCACTCACCAGGGCGTCGGTCATTTCATCGCCGTGCGCCAGGTGTCCAGCATTCGGCAAGCTGATCATCTTGGCTTTTGGCAAGGCTTTGGCTAATGCCAACGACGACTGAATAGGACACATAAAATCCTTCTGTCCGTGAATAATCGTGCAGGGAATATCGGCTAAACAAGCCGCATTATTTAAAATCTGGTTCGCTGCTATAAAATAATGATTCATTCCATAGTGGGTTTCAATGCGCGCCTGAGCGACCGACTTATCCGGCACATCGCCCTCTAATTCGCTAGCATTAAAATCATCGCCGAGTACTATCGCACCGCCCCAGGCATCCCATTCGCGCGTCGCCTCTTGCCGCGTTTTTAAATCTTCGTTGTTTAATCGCAGGTGATAAGCCATTAATAAATTATCTTGCTCATTTTCTGTCACGTGCTGGATAAACCGTTGCCACGCTTCGGGAAACAATCGATTAGCGCCTTCCTTGAAGAACCAGTCTGCATCCGCCTTACGCGCTAAAAAAGACCCGCGGAGAATAAGGCCAGAAACGCGTTGCGTGTATTGTTGCGCATACAGCAACGCCAGGGTGGAACCCCATGAACCACCAAACAATAACCACTGCTCAACGCCAAGCCTTTCACGGATCAATTCCATATCCGCTATTAAGTGCGGCGTTGAATTATTCTTTAACTCACCTAACGGTTTTGAACGCCCAGCGCCCCGTTGATCCATCAGAATTACGTAATACTTTTCTGGATTAAAAAAACGGCGGTGATGCTCTTTACAACTAGACCCCGGGCCACCGTGTAAAAAAATAACCGGCACACCGTTAGGATTACCCACCTGCTCGACATACACCTCGTGCCCATCAGCCATATTGATCCACTCTTTAGCGAAAGGCTCAATCTCTGGGTACAGTTTTTTATACATAACACAATTCCTTAATAGGTGGCTTAAAGCTAATTCAGATCAAAAGTTAGCGCACTAGAATACGCTATACTTAGGCCTTTTTAAACTCAGCTGAATATGTTCGATTTTATTATTATTGGTGGCGGTATTATCGGTTTATTAACCGCCAAAGAGCTGCGGCAAACGGGCGCTAAGGTCGCCATTATCGAAAAACATAGCCCCGGCCAGCAATCCACCTGGGCGGCGGGCGGTATTTTGTCGCCGATGCGCCCCTGGCACTATTCCGAAGCGGTTAACGCCATTAGTAACCTCAGTCAAACTGTCTACCAGGCGCTATCGGAAGCATTACACCAACAAACAGGTATCGACCCCGAGTGGGTATTATCCGGCATGCTGGTATTAAACGACGACGAAACGCCAGAAGCCATTCAATGGTGCCAGCGCCATACGGTTCGCCATCAACTGATCTCGGTCAAACAACTGGCTGAACGATTTAATTACCTAAAACCACTTGATCAGCCGGCTCTATTTCGCGATGACGTCGCCACCATTCGGCCGCATAAATTATTAGCGGCACTCATGCAATACCTTACCGAACAAGGCGTTACGTTTTACCCGCATGAAGCCAACGAGCTGGTCATTAAAGACAACGCTATAGTCGCCGTTAAAGCTAACGGCAAAGAACTTAAAGCAAACGAATATATTATTTGTGGCGGCGCGTGGAGCGCTGAATTAATTCCACAAAACGCCGAAAAACCAGACATTCTTCCCGTAAAAGGGCAGATGATCTGTTTTCCACCGGTCAGCGTTCCCGACCCTTGCATGGTGATGGATGGAAACCGTTATATTATTCCCCGAAAAGATGGCCGCATCGTTGTCGGCAGTACGCGTGAACAGACCGGCTTTGACGCCAGCACAAGCCAACAGGCGTTTAAAGACTTATGCGATTTTGCACAAGAGCTTTTTCCCGCCCTGTCAGGCATTCAGCCTGATGCGCATTGGGCTGGTTTACGCCCCGCTTCACCCGATAGTATTCCTTATATTTGTCGCGTAGAGCCTTATCGTAATCTAAGCTTAAACGCCGGACATTACCGCAATGGCATCGTCACTGCCCCCGCCAGTGCAGAACTGATGGTGGATATCTTGTTAAACAGGCCTGGCAAGTTAGACTGCTCAGCGTATCAATTAACGCGATAGGATTTTGCTTTAAACGCTCTGTGCTATACTTTCCCAAGGTATGGATATGAAAATAGCAGCAGACAACACGAACACTCAACTCTTTAGTAATTTATTGCTAGAGCGCGGTATTACGCCTACACAACAGCGGCTTGAGATCGCGAGTTTCTTATTCAAAAAGCAGCAACACGTCAGCGCCGATCAAATTTTATCCAACATCAATCAGGGGCAAAACCCTGTCTCAAAAGCCACCGTGTACAACACACTCGGCTTATTCGCCAGCAAAGGTCTACTGCGCGAAGTGATCATAGACCCCAGCAAGGTTTTTTACGACACCAATACCGAACACCATCACCACTTTTACAACACCAACACCTGTGATTTAACCGATATTAATCACGACGAAATTCACATTGATAAGTTACCCGGCCTACCAGCAGGTACTAACATTCAAAGTGTTGACGTCATTATTAAGGTCAGTAATAAATAGACTTCTTGTCTCAGCGCTCATAATTTCTTATACTTCCACGCCCCTGGTCACCGACCACGCGTCAGCAAGGGTGTAAGCTTTCAATAAAGCCGATGTAGCTCAGTTGGTAGAGCGGCTCATTCGTAATGAGTAGGTCAGCGGTTCGAATCCGCTCATTGGCTCCATTTTTATAATTTCCACGATAAAAAACCTCTTTAATGTGTCTTTAGCTTGCTCTTGAATTTTAATGAGCTAATTTTTTTATTATTTGTGCGTTATTTAAAATTTAGCTTTCACCCTTTCGGGCGAGTGACTCTTTTGTCTTTAGCAACATAGCTGAGCCAAACAGCTTTATCGTCTGAGCGATAACTTGAGCCCTCGGGTGCAAAATAGTAACCAGAAAAATGCCATCCCAATACCTCACCTAAAGGTACCCTCAGAATAAATGCTTTTCCAACCGCTGAGGAACTCGCCACAAAGCAGGCTCAGCACCCACAGGGCACTAGTGCCCCTTGCGGGTATAAGTTTCATGGAAGCAGAAGAAAAATAACTTCAGCTTTAACAGCCACAGCGGAAAGCCTTGTAAAAAGCATCTATTCTTCGGTGAGGTAAAAGGGAAATAAAATCAAAGGCATTCAATCAGCTCAAGGCTCGAAAAAATCCCTTTATCGCGTTAGCAATTAGTTGTTTTTCGAAATAGAGAGTGCATTGTTTTAAAGCTGAATTGAAGTAGGCACTCACTTCAATGAAACTTATGCCCTGTGGGTAGAGCGCAGCGAGTTTATAAGCACATGGATGTGCTGTAGTAGAGCAATGCAGGAGCAATTGCCGAGCGCGAGCCCGAAAAATGACTGATTGTTGCGATCAGGGTGCCTTTTTCTTTGGTTCGTAGTTTTTAGTCGAATAGGCGGATGACTTTTATCCGCAGTTATGAGACTTATACCTTTGATTGATGGGCAAGGAAAAGAAATGAACGCCCTCGCGGCAGCGAAAACACTCTTATTAAATCAGTGCCACTCTTTGGAGGGAAAATTCAGGTCTGAAACTAATTCTTTTGCAGTTGATAAAATCAATCGAGTCTGCCCCCTTTGATTTCTAAAATCAGCTAAGCCACAACCTGATTGAATATGTAAATCGGCTAATTCTTGGCTCTCATCATCTTCTGAGGGGGCGAGCACTTGTTTATCAAATTGTTATGGGTAGCTTGTTAAAACTGCAGACAACACGGGAGCGTCCATATATGTCTATGTAAGTTAAAATGTGGTTTGATACCCGACACAAGGGTGATTATTAGTAATAACAGTTGAATCATTGGAGCGGCACCGCCGACTTTCTAGCCTCATTGATATGAAAGAGATGTGTATTTTGAACGTTATGAGGTAACGTGCATTGATATTTAATGAAAAATCTCGTTCTATTCTACTTATAATACTCACCATATCTTTATCTTCGAAAAGCTTAAGAGCCCATATAATGGTTTCATGTATATAAACACCCACGACGGAACAAGGCGAGCATGAGGTCTAGGCAGATCACAATTTTGGGTGGCTTGATTTTGGCCGTGCTTACCGTGGTAGCAGGTATTTCGGTGTTTGTTATAATGCAGCGTCACACAGAGTCTATTCTCAGTACCACCTTGAGGGTTTCGCTGGAAAGCCGGGAAAGACTCTTCCAGTCGAATTTTGAGCGCCAGGTGAATGATGTAGCTACAATCAGCACGCGTCCGTTTCTGATTCAGCAAATCAAAAAATATAATAGCGGTGTAGATGTTGAGGCCGCGCGTGCCCTGCTGAAAAGGGGTTTAGATTCGTTTCTGCTGACCGGGTATACCGCCCTGGTTATACTCGATGTCAATGGCAGGGAAATCGTGCACTCGGGTGAGCTTGTAATCGACCCAGACTTGGATGTTCCCCTCCAGCTTGCAGTGCCTGCTACGCTGTTGTGGAAAGATGGGCTGATTTTCAATGCTAACGGCGTATTTCGTGATCACGGAACCAGTGTCGGTTTCATTATTACCCAGACAAAAGTGACCGAGCTGACCGAGATGCTTTCAGATGTCACATCCCTAGGTAAAACCGGCGAACTGGCCCTCTGCGCACCCGCCGAGGAAAGTACGATGCAGTGTTTCCCTATGTTGCTGCACCCCGAGCCGTTTAAAGACTTGAAACGTACTATCAATGGAAAACGCCTGCCCATGGATTATGCTCTGTCCGGTGAAGTCGGCGTGTTGCGTGCCAAAGACTATCGAAACGAAACCGTGGTGGCCGCATACATGCCACTGTCCACCACCGGTCTGGGTCTGGTATTAAAAACGGACGCCGCTGAACTGTTTCAAACTCTAAGTTATCAGCTGCGATATGTTCTGCTGACGCTTTTTTCTCTGGTTGTGGTGGGCGTATTCACACTCCGCTGGCTGGTTGCGCCTCTGTTAAGGCAAGTAGTCGATTCTGAGCAGCAAACCCGTAAGGTTAACGCACGGCTGGCCGATAAAGAAGCCCGCTTAAGTGCGATTTTTAAAAACGTTGAAGATGGCATTATTGTAGTCAATCAGGCGGGGGCGATCGAATCGGCGAACCCCGGAGTGGAGGCTATCTTTGGCTATGCCGCCAGCGAAATGATTGGCCAGGATGCTAGTATGCTGTTAGGTGCGCAAACACGAGGTCAAGCGAGCAATCATTTGCAGCGTTATCTTCAAACGGGAAAGTCATCTTATATTGGTGCTGCCAGAGAAGTGCTGGCGACACGCAAGGATGGTACGAGTTTTTCCATGGATATTCGGATCACAGAAATGCGTATGGGTGGGGTGAGTATGTTTATTGCTATCCTGCGTGACATCACGGAACGGAAATTGTCCGAGAAAAAAATCCTCTACCTCGCAATGCACGATGCGTTAACAAAGCTACCAAACCGCCATCTTTTGCAGGACAGAATACAGCAAGCGATCACACACGCTAGGCGTAATGAAGGCACCAAAGTGGCTTTATTGTTTATCGATCTCGATGGCTTTAAAAAAGTTAACGATAACTACGGCCATGATGTAGGTGATGCATTGCTGGTTGAAGTGGCGAAGCGAATCTGCAGTGTTTTGCGCAGCGAGGATACAACTGCACGACAAGGTGGCGATGAGTTTATTGTCACCTTGCCACACATTGAGCAAGTAAGCGACGTAGAGCTGATAGCAAAGAAGCTACTCACAGCAATCGCTGCGGCATATCAAATCCACAACAGCCAGATTCATATCGGTGCCAGCATCGGTATTGCCCTTTATCCCGATGATGGCACCAATATCGAAATGCTGCTGAAAAACAGCGATACCGCAATGTACGCAGCGAAAATGGCTGGGCGAGGAACATATCGCCGCTACACGCCTGAGATGTAAAGGGTGCATGATAACGACCGAGCAAGCAACTAAAGCCCAATGTATAATCACGCTGTGTGCACATAACTTGCGCTGTTTTTTGAGGTTGTCATTTAAAATACCCTACACCCAAACCACCTGAAGATGCATATTTCCGGTGGTTTGGGTATAAATGTGTAAACACATCTAAAGCAGACACCCATTCTAAAGAATAACAAATAATCGTTTTGTTTTAAACTTAAAGCACTCACACAACCAAGGATGGTTCGTTATGCCTCAGCCATGTAAAAATTAAATCAGTTTAATCGATACCCTCTATTATCATTGTATTTCGCGCTGTGTTCGTTCTTCGTTTTGTTGTCATTAAACACCTCTGTTCGGTGGATTTTACCACCTAGGTTAGTACCTTCCAGATGATTGGTACTCTTTACAGGGTTTATAAAAAGAAAAATCATACATACATACTCATTAAAAAACTTCCGAACACTAACTACTTGGGGGTATTTTTGGGGGTATATTAAAAAACCGAATTAATACAACCCTTATACAGTAAAGCTTGCAGAGAACAATGCGGAGCCGCTCATTGCTCCAATTAAATCAATAACTTACAAACTCCTCCCTCAAGAAATCGCTGAATTGTCCGCTGACAAAGCATTGACCCCAACTAATCACCAGACCCATCACTATTTCCCCGTATTAGTTCGAAGAGCTTTGTTCGTAATAAAAGCGCTTACAAACATGTGAATACCCAAAGCAAAACTCCTGAGATTGTCTTAGGGGTCATTAATGAACGTTGTTTTAGAGGGTCACTAAGAGCTCTTAGGTGTGTAGTTCATACACTTACCGTTATTGGTGCAATTTTAGTTGCCACAAAAAAGCCCCAAAACCAAACGGTAATTGGGGCTTAGTCGTTGTGCTTTCTTATCTTTGTATTAATGAACTAATCTAGGTAAGTATCACTAGATGTTATTAAGCAGGAGGAAGAGAGCCTTCACATAATCCTGTTCCTGAGTTAAATGTATAGCCTACAGGGCAGTTAATATTCTTTTTCGGGGCATCGTATTCTTTTAATGTATCTAGTATGAAGTATGCTTCCCAAGGGTTATCAGACGATAATAAATAATCAACACCTAAATTAGAGTAAGGCGCCTTCGCTCCAGCACCAATAAATAAACCATTAGCAAAGTCATACCCCGCACTGACTTCACCTTGTGCTGTTTCTTTACCATCAAAGTATTTTGTGCGTATTTTGCCGGGTTTAAAACCATCTAACAGCGTGAATGAAAAAGAAAGGTCTCCGCCACGCACATCTCCGTTAGACTTAACGCGAGCATGACGATAACCAATAACTGCTTCAGGCTTGGCTCCTTTATTTAGCGTCCATTTCAAGCCTGCGTACACACTGTTATCAGTGTCGGTCTCTGACGAGTAGCTCGGAGAAATTGAAATTACTGCCATACCAGCATTCGCAGCAACGCTCACGAATCCTAGTAATAATATTAAAAATAGTTTATTTATTTTCATTATAATCGTCCCTGTGTTTGTTATTTTGTCTTGAGCATTCTAATCCCCAACCGATCCATCGACAATACTTTTATGACATTAGACTATTGGATATACGCAGTAACATACATCTCTCTATTTGGTTTTCTTTTTTTTGAGCGCTACAGTCAAGATAGCACTATCTTACTGACTAAACGAGACGCCCTGTATTTGATTATTGAAATTATCGCCAAGCTTATTGGTCTCGTTATATCCCTTTACGTGTTGCTGTGGTTCGTAAACTTTGTCGCTCCTTTTGAGATTATGAGTGTGTCTAATTTATCCATCCCGATATATTTAAATGCCCCCATTGCTTTTCTGCTTGTCGATTTTTTTCATTACTGCTCGCACAGGCTGCATCATCAAGTACCTCTATTATGGCGTCTCCACAGGCTGCACCATGCAGATAAAACAGTTGATGCAATGACAACCTTTTTGCATCACCCGTTTGAGTTAATATCGATATTCGTAGTCAATTTTGGTTGTTATGTTTTATTTGATATACCCGTCATCATTATTTTAGTACACA
The DNA here is from genome assembly GCA_047634535.1 of Cycloclasticus sp. GTDB lineage: Bacteria > Pseudomonadota > Gammaproteobacteria > Methylococcales > Cycloclasticaceae > Cycloclasticus. The sequence continues at coordinate 351 of JBLIAQ010000022.1, read as the reverse complement.
CCCTGGTCGTAGCGTTTCATGCCCCCTTTTCTCATACCAGAATCTTGTTAGCTGAAAAGCTTAATCGAGTTTTATCGTATTTTATTATTACGCCTAACGTTCATCGTATTCATCACTCATTGAATATAAAAGAGAGCAACAGTAACTTCGGCAGTATTTTTCCTTTTTGGGACAGACTTTTCGGCACTTATGCCTATAGAGACAGAGGCACTTTTCTTCAAATGAAATATGGCATTAGCAAAAACAAAAGCCCTAACGACTTGACCTTAATCGAGCTACTGAAAAACCCGCTTAGGTAAGTATGAAAAAAGCCCCTTCCCGCATAGTAAATTGAGGTCGATTTTAGATCAT
>JBLIAQ010000021.1:0-15867 GCA_047634535.1 Cycloclasticus sp. | reverse complement strand
GAAATAAATGTTAATGATCATTCGCGGTTTATTATTAGGCCTCACGTTATCGAGCTTAACGGTGGCGAGCGCTGAGTCAAATAGAGCCATCGGGCAATGGAAGAGCTTTGCGCAAAATTCAGCTCAGCTTGAACATCAACAGTGGTTAGAGGCGATCTCTGACCCCAGGGCGATTAAGCTGGCGAAAGATTGGAAAGCGCTGCGCGGTTACGACGCGTATGACCTGATAGATAAGCACACGCTACCAAAGGATTTAAAGCCAGGCCTGGTGATTAATAAGACTAATGTGAGCCAGTATCCCTGGCTAACTGAGTATCTACCGCGTGACGTTTTAAATAGCTTAAAGCTGGCCGATGGTTTTGTTCGTGAAATTAGCATCGTACCGACGAATACCTATTATATGAACAAAGGCGTATTAAATGCGACGCTGGCGCTACAGGGTAAAAATTCAATACCCAGCACAGACGCAGACGGAACGCTGATTAATCCCGATGGGAGCGCGACCCTGATTAACGACGAAACGGCTGGCGCGATTCCATATCTGCATCCAAAGGATGGACTGGAGTTGAACTGGACTTTTGTCGCTCATGGTGTAGGTACGGAAACCCTTATTTTTGACCCGATGATTTCTAATTCCTGTGACGGGGATGGCAAGTTAGACGTTCAATATACTGGGCTTATCTGGTGGCAAAAATTTCATGGCCGGCAGACCATCGAACCGCTGGGTAGTATCGATGATAAAGATCGATTCATTGAAGGTGGCTCATTGTTTGTATTATCTCCTAATGACGTTAGTGGTATTGCTGCGGTCAGACAAAGGGCGGCCGTCGGTAATGAATCAGATGACTTTAGAATTTTCCTGCCAAGCAACCGCCGAACCCGAATTTTATCTGGCAATGATGCGCAAGATCCGATGTATTACGGGCTCGAAGTCAGCTGGGATGATTGGCGTGCGTATTGGGCGAAAACGGATCTAGAGACGTTTGATTATAAGCTGGTGGGTGAAAAATTGATCCTGGCGTCGCCTGAAACGGGCTATGTCTATCGTTCTGCGAAGATGGCCGATAGCCAATGCGCCTGGAACAGTATGGAGATGGAGCTACGTCCTGTCTGGGTTTTAGAAATTATTGATAAAAAAGGCACTTATCAATACAAAAAACGGACGATTTATATCGATCAGGAAAACTATTACGCGCAATATCAAGAAATGTCAGACCAACGAGGTCGGCCCTATAGAACCTGGGATGACAGTCGTTCGTGGAGACCTTTTGATGGCGACGCGCAATGGGACCATATCACGGTTCACAACGAATTTAATAATCGATTAAACATCATCACAGTGACGCCGGTTTGGGAAAATCGAGGCGAAAAGGTGACAGAAGAATATTTTGATATAGACCAGTTAAGAGATCTTTGAAAGACGTTTTGCCTTGCGGTTTTCTAGCTTTCTAATTGCCGAGAGTCTAAAAACTTATCGTAATGGATATGATCTAAACCGAGCCCAGCCTGTTCGAGTACGACTAGAGTGGCGTCTATCATGCCCGGAGGGCCGCATAAATACGCGTGAGCATCGTTGACCGGGAAGCCGGCGGTTTCGTCGTTAATAAACGCCGTTACCAGTCCCCGTTTGCCGGTCCAATCCGAACCCTCTGGCTCTTCCGATAGAACGGGAATAAAATTGAAACTAGTCGGCCATTTTTCCGTTAACGCCCGCATCTCGTCCAAACAATAAAGGTCGCGTTGTTCGCGAGCGCCAAACAGGTAAGTGACCGGCCTGTTGATGCCTTTGGATAAAGCATCATCGAGAATTGATTTTAACGGTGCCATGCCGCTACCACCGGCCACGGCAAGAATCGGTGCATCACTGGTTCTAAGCCAAAAAGAACCACTGGGGCCGTGTAGCTCAAAGGCCTCATTTTTACGCTCTTGGGCAAAAAGCCACTCCGTGTAGCTGCCGCCAGGCACGCTCCTAACGTGGAAACTCAATGCGTTCTGACCTCCTGCTTCTGGCGCGCCAGCGAATGAGTAACTGCGGTGTCGTGCAAAACCCTCCAGGCCAATATCGGCAAATTGCCCAGCGGTGAAGCTTATCGGACGATCTAACTCGACGTTAACTTGCATGATGTCGTGGGTCAGCATTTGAGTGTCTTTGATAACGCCCTTAAAGACTTCGACAGATTGTGACGGCTGATTAATATCCGCTTCTAGCTCAATCACGACATCTGATTTCAGCAAGCTTTGGCAGGCCAGGATATAACCGTCCTCGATTTCTGACGCAGAAAGAGTGTAAGAGAAGTCCATGATAGCGCGTACCTCGCCACTGACTAACTTACAACGACAATTGCCACAGGTTCCGACGGTGCAATGGTAAGGAAAATTGACGCCATGACTCAAGGCCGTTTGCAAAAGTGTTTTGTTTTTGGGCACTTCAAACGACTCGCCAGTGGGCTCAATAGTCGCGCTTAGAGGGCCTTTTTGTGACTTAAATAGATCAAAAAAACGTTTCATATTTGTGTTGTATTAAGTAGCGTTTGCGTCAGCGTCTGCCAACCAGTCAGGCCAGCCGGCTTTAATATTAGCCTGACGAGCGAGTTCTTTTTCTTCAGCGGTGGCGTGGTTAAAGTCCCAGTCTTTTAGTCGAGGCTTGGCGATATAGTTGAACCAGATGGGAGGAAAAAGCCCCGTTAAAAAACATAAAAATAAACTCGGCATTTGCGGACCGTCGAGCTTGGGTTTTAACTCATGGTATGGCGCATAGGAATCCATATGGTGGTCGTTATGATTAGTGATTTCAAAGGATATGACTCGGCTGATGGGCTTTAAGTGATTCCAGATGTGTTGCGAGTCGTATTTTTTACCTTCGACGCGAACCAGTCCGTAGTGTTGATAATAATTAAAAGCTTCAACCAGCATACGACTAAACAGCATGGCGAAAAAAGCGACCAGTAGAGCGGTTAAACCGGCGAACAAAAACACCATGCCAAGTAAAATAGATACTTGATAAATAGCCTTCATAATTCGTCCGCTGGGTGAAAGCATAGAGCGCCCAGTTTTTTTGCTGAGCGTGGATTCCTTTTCAAGAAAGTCCTTCATGCTGCCCGCAATGGCGCTGAAAACGAAACTGTAAACCGTTTTACCTCGCGGACAGGTGTCAGAATCTTTTGCCGTACCCAGGTGAATATGATGGGTGTGCACGTGGGCGACATCACGCGTTGGGTCAAAGTAAAACGTTCCTATCAGCGTGGCGAAAAGACGCCCTGCGACGCTCCTCCTGTGCATGAGTTCATGGTTAACGGGTAACGTGGGTACGGCGCCAAGCCAGCCTAATGATAAAGCCGAGCCGACTAATAAAAATAGCGGTGTCTGCCCGCCTGCTTGCTGTTCCAGCATCATCCAGTGAGTAAAAGAGGCGTAAAGACCTAGCATTAAAAACAAATGTAAATATAACGGGACTTCTCCTAACCAGTGAATGGATATGCCGTACACCTTGGTATCGGCTTTTGCGATGACATCAATAATGAGTAGCGGGATAAACGTGCTCAGGCCGAGCCAAACCCAAGTTCCACCCTTAATGAAGCCGATAATGCCGATGACAACAATGAGAGAGCCCAGGTAATACCTTATATAGTTCATAACAATCCTAAAGTGAATCAGTCTAAATTGGACGTGATTTTATCGTATATGTTCAATCGGTATATTGTTTCATAGTGACTAAAGTCACTTTTATTTAGAGATAGTCTGTTTTTCTGCATTCTTCGTCAACCAGACAGTGAAAATGAATGGCTTTTCCATTATGCCAACGCGTTGGAGCTCCAGCCGTGATTAGCGAGAGCTCTTTTTGCTGAGACGTTTGAATTCTGTTTTATGGCACTTAGGGCAAGGCGGAACGTGTCCGGTCTTTTTAAAGTTGAGGGTCTGATCGCAAGCGATACAGCGTAAAGTTCCTGGCCCCGTTACTTCCCCAGAGTGATATAACTTGCCTTTAATGGCCTGTAGATTAAGTTTATCCAGTTCCAGTCTTGTTTTGTCGGCGACCAGGCTCAGCCAGTCACCGATTTTACTTTCTACCAGGGTTGATTCAAACGATAGCCACTCTGAAAACTCAGCACGGGTTTCTTGTAAATAAGCAGAGATGTCATCCAGGTCCCTCTTTAAATAACTACCTACTTTTTCAGCTTCCTCTCTACTCAGTTCACCTAGTTCAATAGCCCTTTCCTGCGCCTTTTTTAGCTGTACTTCGAGGCTTGGAATAGTCTGTTTTTCAGCGTGTTCCACCGCGTTATGCAAGCGTTCAACCATAACGTCATAAGCGTGGACCAATTTGTCTTGTATCGGATTGTTCATACAGCCTCCTGGTGTAATAGCACTTTAGATTTAAGGGTAGCTAAGGTATTCTACCCAGCCTTACTCAATAGTGTGTCTGACGGAATAAAAATGCAAGAAGAATATCAACCTTCTCTGATCGAAAAGAGTGTGCAACGTAAGTGGCAGTCCACAAATGCCTTTCAGGTGACAGAAGACGTCGGGAAGGAAAAGTACTATTGTTTATCGATGTTTCCCTATCCGAGTGGGCGTTTACATATGGGCCACGTTCGAAACTATACAATAGGCGACGTGATTAGCCGTTACCAACGTATGAAGGGCAAAAATGTGATGCAACCGATGGGTTGGGATGCATTTGGCCTGCCAGCAGAGAATGCAGCGATGAAACACGGTGTTCATCCGGCTGACTGGACACACGATAATATTGACTATATGCGTGATCAATTGAAAAAATTAGGCTTCGGCTATGATTGGGATCGTGAGTTGGCTACCTGTTCTGATGATTATTATCGCTGGGAGCAATGGTTTTTTAATCGCTTGTTGAAGAAAGACATGGTTTATAAAAAGACCGCGCCGCTCAACTGGTGTCCCGATTGTAATACGGTATTAGCCAACGAACAGGTGATAGACGGTTGTTGCTGGCGTTGTGATAATGAAGTTGAAAAACGTGAAATTTCGCAATGGTTTATGCGAATTACCAATTACGCACAAGAGTTACTCGATTCCTTAGATACGCTAGACGACTGGCCAGAGCAAGTGAAAACGATGCAGCAAAACTGGATTGGGCGCTCTGAAGGCGTGCAACTGTCGTTCGAGTTAGAAGCCAACGATGCACAGCTGTCTGTCTATACCACAAGACCTGATACCTTGATGGGCGTGACTTATCTGGCCGTGGCCGCTGAGCACCCGATTGCGCTACAGGCGGCTAAGGACAATGCCATCATCACGGCTTTTCTAGATGAATGTAAAACCATGGAAACCTCCGAAGCTGCGATGGAAACCATGGAAAAGAAAGGCGTTGCTTCCGGTTTTAAGGCCACTCATCCATTAACGGGCGAAGTGCTACCGGTATGGATAGCCAATTTTGTATTAATGCACTACGGCACGGGCGCGGTGATGTCGGTTCCCGGGCATGACCAGCGGGATTACGAGTTTGCAAAAAAATACGGCCTGGCTATCAAGCAAGTGATTAGCTCGCAGACGGACGAAGAGATAGATCTGGCTAAACAGGCGTTCACGGGCAAAGGCCTGTTGATTAACTCGGGCATGTTTGACGGGCTGGATTTTCAGCAGGCATTTGATGCAATAGCCGATGCTTTGCAGGCAAAAGATAAGGGTGAAAAAAAGGTCAATTATCGTTTGCGCGACTGGGGTATTTCACGCCAACGTTATTGGGGTACGCCGGTGCCGGTTATTTATTGTGAGGCCTGTGGCACGGTACCCGTTCCGGACGATCAATTACCGGTTTTATTACCCAAAGACATCTCGCTCGAAGGGATCGGCTCACCATTAGCCAGGCATGAGGAATTTGTGAATACCGATTGTCCAAGTTGCGGCGCTAAAGCAAAAAGGGAAACCGATACGTTCGATACCTTTATGGAATCGTCGTGGTATTTTGCGCGTTATTGCAACGCCGATAACAACGAGGCCATGCTCGATAAACGTGCGAATTACTGGCTACCAGTTGATCAGTATATTGGCGGTATCGAACACGCCATTTTACATTTATTGTATTCGCGTTTTTATACTAAATTACTGCGAGATGAAGGCTTAGTAGACTGCGATGAGCCTTTTAAGAAACTATTGACTCAGGGCATGGTGCTTAAAGATGGCTCTAAGATGTCAAAGTCCAAAGGTAATACGGTTGATCCGCAGGGTTTGATAGAAAAATATGGCGCCGATACCGTTCGATTGTTCACGATGTTTGCCGCGCCACCAGAGCAGTCACTAGAGTGGTCAGATAGTTCGGTAGAAGGTTCCTTCAGGTTTATTCGTCGTTTATGGAAACAAGTGAAAGAACACGTCGATACCGGCCTGGTAAAAACTTATTCTGTCGACGATCTGAACAATGATGAAAAAATATTTCGCCGGCAAATCCACGAAACCTTGAGTAAAGTGAACGATGATTTTGGTCGGCGTTTAACTTTTAACACGGCGATTGCCGCGAATATGGAATTACTCAATGCGCTGTCTAAGTTAAGCGTTGAAACGGCGACTGCACGAGGTTTGCGTCAGGAGAGTTTAGACGCTATCGTATTGATGTTGTCGCCGATTATCCCCCACGTTTGTGACGAATTATGGCAGGCTTTAGGACATCAGGACGAGCTGGTTCAAGCGCCATGGCCGAATTTTGATGCAGCGGCGCTGGTGCTGGATGAGGTGCAGATGGTGATACAGGTTAACGGGAAATTAAGGGCAAAAATTACCGTCGCGGCCGATGCGGATAAAGAAAGCATAGAAAAGCTAGCCTTATCAGAGGACAATGTAAAAAAATATATTGACGACAAAGCCATTCGAAAGGTTATTATCGTCCCCAAAAAGCTGGTTAATATAGTTATTTAACGGATTTTAAAATTATGAAAAACGCATCAAATTCATTGCTTTTATGGCGCTCGCTTACGATTGTTTTGCTGTTATCTGTAACACTCGCTGCCTGCGGTTTTAAATTACGTGGAGCCTATGAGTTACCTACTGGACTGCAAAAAATATATCTTACTGGCGCGAATAATAGTGAATTAGTGCGTGATTTAAGAGAAATGCTGGCTTATTCTGTTGAGGTGGTTAACAGCCGTGAGGATGCCGACGCGGTGCTGTCTATCGACAAAGAAGAGTCTGATAGTAGAACGCTGAGCGTTGATTCGCGCGGTAAAGTCCGTGAATCCGAACTGCAATACAGCGTTATTTATAGTGTTACGAAGCTGGATGGTGAAGTTCTGATAGATAAAGACGCGCTTTTGTTGGTGCGAGATTTCATTAATGATGAGAATGATGTAATTGGACGCAGCAACGAGTCAACGCTTATTTCCAGAGAACTAAAGCGCGATGCTGCGCAGCAAATTTTAAGGCGCCTACAGGCGTTAAAAGTTACTCATTCAGCACCTTAGCTGATAAGGCTGGCTCGGTTAGAGCTAGAACAATGGCATTAGACTTCAATCAATTATCTTTCTCGGTCGCTAAAGAGCTCGCCGCCGTTTATTTAGTCTCAGGTGACGAGCCTTTGCAGCAGAGCGAGGCGGTCGATTTAATCCGCCAAAAGGCGCGCTCCGAAGGTTTTCTAAATCGCGAAGTTTTGCACGTAGAAGGGAAGTTCGACTGGAATCAATTGTTCGCGGCTTGTCTGAATCAGTCCTTGTTTGCTGAAAAAAATCTTATTGAATTGAACTTACCGACGGCAAAGCCCGGCAGGGATGGTTCGGCTGCGATAGAAAAAGTAATTGCTGAATTATCTGCCGATAATTTACTGATTATTATTGCTGGTAAAGTGGACAAACCATCGCAAAATACCAAGTGGTTTAAATCCATTGTTCAAAAAGGTATCGTCGTACAGGTATGGCCATTATTGGGCCATAAGTTAGATCAATGGCTGACGCAACGACTTCAGCGTAAAGGCATGAAGACGAGCCAACAGGGCATCAAACTGCTGGCCGATAGCGTAGAGGGTAATTTGCTAGCGGCGGCGCAAGAAGTGGAGAAGCTGCACGCGCTATTTGGGCCTACTCAACTGTCCGTGGACGATATATTGGGTGCAGTGGCGGATAACGCCAGATACGACGTTTTTAAATTGAGCGACAGCCTGTTGGCGGGAAATTCAGCGAGATCCGTTCAGGTGCTAAAAGGATTGCGCGGTGAAAAATTAGCTACCCCCGTCATTTTGTGGGCCTTATTGCGTGAGTTACGGGTGCTAGCGTCAATGAGTTTTGAAAAGAAAGCGACCGGAAGAACGGACGCGACCTTTAAAAAATATAGAGTTTGGGATTCCAAAAAAGCACAATATTCACAGGCGCTCTCTCGTGGTAATTTGATTCAATGGCAGGGTTTGATTAAAACCTGCGCAACAGTGGAGAGAATGATCAAAGGTGCCGAGGCAGGCGACGAATGGGATGTAATCGAACAGATTTGTTTAGCAGTTTGCCAGCCAAAGCTTTTAAAACAAGGTGATTTAGTGGCTGTATAATAGCGGCATAAACAAAGAAATTAATACGGATTACAGAAATGGATGATTTGATCGAATACATGAGGCGGTTAGGTGAGCGCGCAAAAATAGCAGCCAGAGTGATTGCCAATGCCGATAGCGGTACCAAGAACAAGGCATTAGAACTCATAGCACAGCAGCTCGAAACGCAGCAATCGAATATTCTCGCTGCGAATGCGCTTGATATGCAGGCGGGTAAGGAAAGCGGCCTCGATGCCGCCTTATTAGACCGCCTGGAGCTAAATGAAGAACGCGTAAACGCAATGGCAGAAGGCCTGAGGCAAATAGCCGCTCTAGCTGACCCGGTGGGTGAGATGAGTCAAATTAACGCTCGACCTTCCGGCATTAAAGTAGGACAGATGCGCGTGCCATTAGGCGTTATCGGCATTATTTATGAGTCCCGCCCTAATGTAACCGCCGATGCGGCGGCGTTGTGCCTTAAATCTGGCAATGCGAGCATCTTACGCGGTGGCTCTGAAGCGAAGCATTCTAACCAGGCGATAGCCAATTGTATTAGCTACGGCTTGAAAACAGCGGGTTTGCCTGCGGAGGTCGTGCAGGTGATAGAAACGACTGATCGCAATGCGGTGGGTGAGTTAATTCGCATGGAAGGTAGCGTCGACGTCATTATTCCACGTGGTGGCAAGGGCCTGATTGAACGCATAACAAAAGAAGCGCGCGTGCCCGTTATTAAGCACTTACATGGCGTATGTCACGTCTATATCGACGCCAAGGCCGATAAAGAAATGGCAAAATCAATAGCGTTTAATGCGAAAACGCAACGTTATGGAACCTGCAATACGATGGAAACACTGTTAATTTCCGAGCAGGTAGCGACAGAATTTTTACCCGAGTTGGCAGCGTTATATAAGGCTGAAAATGTAGAGCTGCGCGGTTGTGAGAAGACGCGTCAAATCCTGCCAGACTGCGTTAAAGCGGTTGAATCCGATTGGGATGAGGAATATTTAGCGCCTATCTTAGCTATTCGCGTTGTTACTGATATAGAGGCAGCAATGGAGCATATTCATCAGCATAGCTCAGGCCATACCGAATCGATTGTAACGAGTGATTACGCCAATGCAATGCGCTTTTTGCGTGAGGTGGATTCTAGTTCAGTTATGGTGAACGCTTCAACCCGGTTCGCCGATGGCTTCGAGTATGGCTTAGGCGGGGAAATTGGTATTAGTACCAATAAACTACACGCCCGTGGCCCAGTTGGCTTGGTCGGTTTAACGACGCAAAAATATATCGTGTTCGGCGATGGACAAATTCGCCAATAGAACGCCATAGACAGAGGCTTAGTGACGATAATAAAGCTAGAGTTATCGATAACGTGACGTATTTCCACGAGGCGGCCTAATGAAGGCGAGTTTTATTGGTATTTATGGCGGTACCTTTGACCCGATTCATTATGGTCATCTGTCGGCGGCGTCTGAGGTGCAACAAAGCTTGGCTTTAGATGAAGTCAGAATGGTTTTGTCTGCGCAGCCGCCACATAGAGAGCAGCCGGTGCTCTCGGCAAACGATAGATTTTCTTTATTAACCCTGGCGCTTAAAGATTATCCACGGTTGCTCGCGGATGACTGCGAGATGAAAAGAACAGGCCCCAGCTATATGGTAGACACCTTGTTGCATTACCGTCAACAAATGCCAGCCAGTTCAGTGGTACTCATATTGGGTGTAGAAGCGTTTAATAGTCTGACGTCCTGGTATCGGTGGGAGAAAATTATTCAGTTAGCGCATATCGTCATTACGGATCGCGCCGGGTTTGATAACCAGATAGAACGAACCCTCGCAGAATACGTCGATCCGTTTTTAACGGACGATAAGTCGCAGCTAAAACAACTAACACATGGTAAAATTTACTTCCAGCCGGTCAAGCCTATTGATATTTCTGCGACGCAGATCAGGCGACTGATTAAAGATCGAAAGCCAGTAAAGCAATTGCTTCCTGATATTTGCGAGGAAGAGATTAAGCGACAACGCTTTTATACGTAGATAAATTTACAGACATAGGACAGTATATATGAGCGAGCAATTGCTAAAGAAGGTGGTAGAAGTACTAGACGAGAAAAAAGGGCAGCAAATTGAGGTTCTCAATGTGCGCGATAAGTGCTCGTTTACTGACCATATGGTCATTGTTACCGGCTCATCGAGTCGGCACGTGAAATCACTGGCGAGTGAAGTCGCTATGATGTCAAAAAAGACCGGTTTACTCCCCTTAGGCGTGGAAGGAGCAGACGTCGGTGAATGGGCCTTAGTTGATTTGGGTGATATTATTGTGCACGTGATGCAGCCTAAAATACGTGAGACGTATCAGCTAGAAAAACTTTGGACCGTAGGACCAGAAATTTAAAACAGTCAGGTAATTCATACGCCGTTCATATAACTGACATAGAATGCTAGCTGTTAATTTTTTTAATTATTGGACAATAAAGGAAAATATGATGAATAGAAAAAATTTAATAACAGGTATAGCAGCGGGTTTAATTTTATCCTTAACCGCCTGTACAACCATTAATCCTTATACAGAAGAGCAGCAAACGAGCAACGTCGTTAAAGGCGCGGGCATGGGTGCAATTGGTGGCGCCATTATCGGCGCTATGACCGGTGATAGAAAAACGGCGTTGAAAGGCGCCGCATTAGGCGCGGCAGCAGGTGGTGGCGTTGGCTACTATATGGATGTGCAAGAGTCAAAGCTACGTCAGCGTTTGCGTGGCACGGGTGTCAGTGTCACTCGAGTGGGTAATAATCTGATTCTTAATATGCCAGGTAGCGTTACTTTTACTACAGCCAGTTCAGATATCAGCTCGGGTTTTTATCAAGTACTAGATTCTGTGGCCATTATTCTTAAAGAATACTCTGATACGACGATTACTGTTGCAGGTCATACCGATAGCGTGGGTGATGCCGCCTATAACCAAAGCTTATCTGTGCAACGCGCACAAAGTGTAGCTGGCTACCTGCGTTCACAGGGAATTGTTGGCCAACGTTTTAGCGTAGTAGGTTATGGCGAGCAAAGTCCTGTTGCGAGCAACGCGACGAAAGAGGGTCGTGCACAAAACAGACGGGTGGAAATTACATTAACGCCAACGAACGCACAATAAGACTTATTCAGACTATAGATAGTTTGTTCTTAAGTTTGCTAGAAGCAATGAAAGGCGGCTCAATTGAGCCGCCTTTTGCATGTTGGTCGGTGACACAATATGAAGCTTAAAATTTTGGCGGTTGGTCAAAAAATGCCTGCCTGGGTGGTGACGGCTTACCAGGAATACGCCAAGCGCATGCCGCGTGAATGTTCGCTCGACTTAGTAGAAATTGCACCGGCAAAAAGAACCAAAAATAGCGATTTATCTAAAGTGGTCGAGGATGAGAGCAAGCAAATTCTTGCCGCTATTAAAACGAGTGACTACGTGGTCGCACTTGAAGTTAAAGGCAAGCAGTGGTCAACGGCTGATGTGGCTGAAAAGCTGGCCAGCTGGCAGGGCGTACAAAATGTTATTGTTTTTATTATCGGCGGCCCAGATGGTCTGTCTAAAAGTTGTCTGAATAGAGCCAATGAGCAATGGTGTTTGTCTAAATTAACGTTCCCACACCCTTTGGTAAGGGTTGTTTTAGCGGAACAGCTGTACCGGGGCTGGAGCTTAATGAATGGTCACCCCTACCATAGAGAATAGGATTAATAGACGTGAAATTAATACTTGCATCTGCCTCACCGAGGCGGGCAGAACTGCTTCAGCAAGTAGCAGTGAGGTTTGAAGTAAGAGCCGTCGATATTGACGAAACGCCGATGAAGGGCGAGTCGCCAATGGACTATGTCAGTCGACTAGCGTTAGAAAAAGCACGGGCAGTAAAGCATGATTGCCCTGCATCGGATGTACTGGTTTTGGGCTCTGATACCGCGGTTATTGTCGATGGTGAAATTTTAGGTAAACCAGACGATAAACAGCACGCTTTAACAATGTTGAGGAAATTATCGGGGAAAACCCACTGCGTGCTTACCTCTGTAGCGGTAATCGGTCAGCAGGAATTGTGCGTGGTGAATGATAATAGGGTGACGTTTGAAAAAACCAGCGAGCAGGACCTGCAGTGGTATTTGTCTACAGGCGAATGGGAAGGAAAAGCGGGTGGCTATGCGATACAGGGCAAAGCCGCGATGTTTATCAGTCGCTTGGAAGGTAGTTTTTCAGGTGTGATGGGCTTGCCATTATATGAAACGAGCCAGTTACTGAAGCGTCAGGGGCTGGTCATCGCTTGAGTGCATTCCTTGTGTACTAAATGATCGGATGTATTCTTCTAGGTTGATGTATTTGTCGCATGAATAATGTTGGAATTATTCATTAGCGAGTTTTATGCCTGTTTCATCCATAGATTGATAAATACAGGCCAGTAATAAGAGTAAAATCACCAGAGTAAAAAGTTTTTTTCATTATCTGCTGCAAATGTCGTTTAATTAACGCTCATCATAACGCTTAAAAAAGGCCTGTAGGAAATAGAATGAGTGACGAAATTCTGATCAATATCACACCGCCTGAAACAAGGGTCGCGGTGCTTGAAAACGGTGTGTTGCAGGAACTGATTATCGAGCGGGAGCGTAAACGAGATATCGTTAGTAACCTGTATCGCGGCGAGGTTTGTCGGGTAATGCCAGGAATGCAAGCGGCTTTCGTTGAAATAGGCCTGGCTAAAGCCGGATTTTTACACGCCTCAGATGTGCTGGTTAATGGTGAAGTCCCTGACGACGAGAAGGGTATTGAGCGATTTTTAAGCCAGGGCCAGCAGATCCTTGTGCAAATATTAAAAGCGCCTTTAGGTAACAAAGGCCCGCGGTTGACGATGAATATTTCAATTCCCTCGCGCTATCAAGTTTTTTTGCCCTACGCAGAAAAGTTGGCTCTATCCCAGCAACTAGAGGATGAAATAGAACGCGACAGGTTATTGGCTTGTATGGAGGTTTTTAAAACGCAGGGCTATTCGGGTGGTTATATCGCAAGAACCGCCGCAGAAGGTGTTGATGCAGATAGTATTCGTGCCGACATGCTGTTTCTAAATAAACTGTGGGACGTGATTAGTGATCAGATAGAAACAGTAAAGCTGGGCTTAATTTACGAAGACTTACCCCTAGCTTTACGCATATTAAGGGACTGGTACCAATCTTCTGTCACTAAAATTGTTATAGATTCCAATAGCAATTTTGTTCATATGACGGAGTTTGCCGGGAAGTTCATGCCAGAAGTGGTACCGCTTCTCGAGTTATATAAAGGTGAGCGACCACTCTTTGATATGTACAATATTGAAAGTGAAATCAAAAATGCGCTGGAAAGAAAAGTACCGTTGAAGTCCGGTGGACATCTGGTGCTTGACCAAACCGAAGCGATGACGACCGTTGACGTCAATACGGGAAGTTACTTAGGACGCGGGAATCAGCAACAAACCATTTTCAAAACCAATATGGAAGCGGCGCAAACAACAGCTCGCCAGTTAAGGCTTAGAAACCTGGGCGGTATCATCATTATCGACTTTATCGATATGCAGGATGAAGCGCATAAAGCTTCGGTATTGATGGCGCTTGAAAAAGAAATGAAGAAGGACCACGCAAAGTATACGATCAGTAATGTGTCTGAATTGGGACTGGTTGAAATGACGCGCAAGCGTACTAGAGAAAGCTTAGAGCGCGTGATGTGCGAACCTTGTTCTACCTGCTCAGGAACCGGTATGGTTCGTACGCCAGAAACAACCTGCTATGAAATTTTTCGTGAAATCATTCGCGACGCCAGGCAATACGAAGCGAAAGAATTACTGGTGTTAGCCTCCAACGAAGTCGTTGAAATGTTGCTCAGCGAAGAGTCGACAACGTTGGCTGATTTAGAAGCTTTTGTCGGCATCAGTATTCGTTTTAGGGCAGAAAGCCAATACACCCAGGAGCAATACGATGTGGTCCTGGTATAAGTTGCGAGTGTTTTTAACATGAGTAAAGTACGATATTTTGGGCATTCACTACTTTGGCTATGTACCGTTAGCCTGGTCGTTATAGCGATTTTTTTTACCGTAACGCGAATAGCTATTTCAACGGCATCTTCCTATAAAGTGAACGTCGAGCAGCTGCTTAGTCATCAACTAGGTGAGCAGGTAACAATAGAAGACTTCTCGGCGAGCTATGAAGGATTTAAGCCTCAGTTAAAACTTGATGGTGTAAAGCTTATATTTGCGGATAAAAACCTGCCGCCGCTCAGTATCGGCCAAATCAAGGTTTCCTTCGATTTTTCAACTATCCTGCTAGGCCGACTGACACCAGGAAAAATTGTGTTGTCAGACACCAAACTGTCTATTAAGCGTTTCCAGGATGGTCATATTTCGATCATAGGCCTGCAACAATCAGTAGAACAAGAGCGGGTCGCGGGAGATTTCTCCTGGTTACTGGACGATGGTACCTTTGAAATCATTAATAGTCACCTTGTGTGGGAAGACGAACTGAAAAATCTCCCTGATCTGGAACTTGAGCATGGGAATATGCTTTTACAGAATAGAGGTGCTTCACACACCTTAAGTTTACAGGCAGTTTTACCAGAACTGAGTGAGCAACCCATTAAATTTATAGTGTCGGTAACCGGTGACGTTTTGTCATCCAGTAACTGGAGTGCTGAAGGCTATTTAAAAGCTGAGCGAGTTAATTTATTGGCTATTGTAAAGCGGCTTCATATTGCTCCATTTGATGTAAAAAATGGCTTTTCAGACCTGGAGATATGGACTAGCTGGAAGCAGGCGGAAGTGGCCCAGATAAAGGGTCGAATTTCCGTTGAAAACTCGAGCGTACTGTATGAAAAAGCTGTTTTTGAAGTAAAAGAATCGTCCAGTTGGTTTGCCTGGAATAAGTTATCGAAAGGCTGGAGTTTAAGCTTGGGTGATTTGTCATTTCAAATAGACGATATGACACAGACCAAGAGTCAGGCTTACGTCGAGTATATCCCTAACGATGCAAACGACTTTTCCACGGCGTTTAAATCAACAGGGTTTAATGTCAACGTGCTGGCTTCGGTACTGGGGCAATCAGCCGTCTTAGATTTAACACAAAAACACACACTTCAACGGCTTAATCCTAAGGGCCGGGTTGAATACGTGAATGCTAAATTGAGGCGCTTTAATGATCAATACGAGTGGGCTGTTTGTGGGAAACTGCGAGAGTTTTCGAGTCAGGCGATGGACCCCATTCCAGAAACCAGCAATATCAGCGGTTCTGTTTGCTCAACCAACGCGGAGGGATGGGCGCAATTAGCAACGAGCAGTGCCTCAATTGATTTGAAAGAACTGTTTAGTGAACCGTTTCAACTAGATGATTTGCAAGGCCTGGTGAC
>JBLIAQ010000020.1:0-17497 GCA_047634535.1 Cycloclasticus sp. | reverse complement strand
CTGAGCTGAATTTTGCGCAAAGCTCTTCCATTGCCCGATGGCTCTATTTGACTCAGCGCTCGCCACCGTTAAGCTCGATAACGTGAGGCCTAATAATAAACCGCGAATGATCATTAACATTTATTTCCTCTTATCACGCATCGCAAAACTGATTACGAGCAGGGCCAATGAAAATAGATAAATGGCCCACCAACCCCCTTGTACGAAAGGCGTCGATCCTGTTAATGGGGTCATCTCACCGGTTAACGCAAAACGACTGAACATTGGCGCCTGGCGAATCGTTTTACCCTTCTGGTCGATAATAGCGGTTAATCCGGTATTCGTCGAACGCAGCAAAAAACGACCGCTTTCGAGCGCGCGCATTCTCGCCATTTGTAAGTGTTGATATGGCGCGATGGTATCACCAAACCAGGTGTCGTTGCTGACATTCACCAGGTATGCCGCCTGAGGTAAACCATCGATGGATGATTGTTGAAAAACGTCCTCGTAGCAAATTGAAGAGGCAAATGGATAACCCGCACCCTGTAATAACGACTGCTGCTTTTTGCCTGCGCTAAAATCAGATAAGGGTATGTTTAAAAAAGCCAGAATAAACGTAGAAAGAGGCTTGAGCGGCATATATTCACCCAGCGGAACCAGGTGTCGCTTAAAGTAGAAGTCGCTTGGGTGGCGAACGCTATACAAGGCGTTGTAGTACTCACTCGTCGTTTCTGACATCACAGGCAGACCGAGAATAATATCCGACTGATAACTCGTCGCCTCTGTTCTCAATGCAGGTAAGAAGTCATCCTTTACTGCGTGATAAAATGCGGGAATGGCCGTCTCAGGCCAGATGATCAAATCGGCGTCTCGATGCTGCTTTGTCATCTGCAGATATAGTTCAAGATTAATTTTTTTAAAGGATCGCATCCACTTGATTTCCTGCGGAATATTACCCTGTAACAAAGCCACTTTTATTGGCTTGCCCGCTGGCTCTACCCACGCTACACCAGCCAGTAACCAGGCAGCAGACCAGAACGACACCAGCAGTGAAACGGCTAATATTTTATGACCGTTTTTTGTGCCGAGAAAAACACACAACACGGCGCCCGACGCTAAACTAATTAGCCATGAAAGTCCCAACACACCGACTAACGGCGCCCAATTCGACAATACCGTATCTATTTGACTATAACCCAGTGACAACCAGGGGAATCCGGTAAATAACACGCCCCTCAAAACCTCCAGACCTAGCCATAAGCTCGGAAAAGCGAGCAGGTAGCGCAGCGCATTATCGGCGGCAAAGAAACGATTCAATAGATAAGCGAGCAAGGCCATATAAGCCGCCAGAATGGCCACCATACCCAACATGATAATTACCGCCAGCCACAGCGGTGCGTGGCCAAAATGGTGAATGCTAAAGTATACCCAGTAGACACCGTGGGTGAAATAACCCCAGCCAAAAGCATAGCCGGCAATAGCGGCTTTCGCGGGTTTTAAGCGCCGAAGGGCTAATAGCAATAATACTAACGATACAATCGCCATAAAAGCGTGATCATACGGCGCAAAAGCTAGCGGCAGAAGCGCCCCAGACAGTAGCGCAACGATGATCATCCTGGTCTGTTGAAACGTTTTAATCAACATACCAACAAACACCCATCAGCTTATTTTTCTTTATCTTCTTCATCGTCACTGAGCACCGTCATATGAAGAAGGTGCACCCGACGATTATCCGCTCTTAGCACTTCGAAAAGAAAGTTATCAATTTGTGTTGTTTCACCGCGCTCTGGAACGTGGCCAAAACTTTTAACGACCATGCCGCCTACGGTGTCATGGTCATCATCTGAATAGTGGGTAGCAAAGTGTTTATTAAAGTCATCCATTTCCGTTAACGCTTTTATATTGTACTCACGTTCATTGCGCTGCAAAATGAACGCCTCTTCTTCGAAATCATGCTCGTCTTCAATCTCACCCACAATCTGTTCCAGTACGTCCTCGATAGTGATCAAACCCGCCACGGAGCCATATTCATCAATTACGACTGCCATATGATTCCGGTTTGCGCGAAATTCATGCAGCATGACGTTTAAGCGTTTACTCTCAGGGACAAAAATGGCTAGACGCATAACGTCTTTGACGTCAAATTTTTGAGTTTGCCCAGCCGTCGCGTAACCCAACAAATCTTTGGCTAACAAAATCCCCAGCACTTGCGATGTCTCTTCATCTAGCACTGGAAACCGTGAATGCGCTGATTCAATAACCAGGGGATAAATATCCTCTAAACCGGCGTCTTTTGGAATAAATACGATTTGAGAACGCGGGATCATGATGTTCCGAACCTGTAACTCCGATACCTGCAGAGCGCCTTCAATCATGGCCAATGCATCAGGCCCCAGCAAATCTCTTTTTTCGGCGTCACGTATCAAGTTGACCAAGTCGTCACGATCTTTCGGTTCGCCCATCAGCGCTTGTCCAAGGCGCTCAATCCAGGAGCGGTTTTCTGTTTTTTCGGGGTATGCTTGACTCATTTTTTTTTAACCTTCATAGGGATTACTAATACCAATACTGTTGAGTAATTTTATTTCTAAGGATTCCATGATGTCGGCCTGTTCGGACTCGATGTGATCGTAACCTTGCAGGTGCAAACAGCCATGAACAACCATATGCGCCCAGTGCGCGAGCACGGGTTTATCTTGTTCGATCGCTTCTCGTATAACTACCGGAGCACAAATGACCAAATCGCCCAAAATATCATCGGCTAAAACCTCAGGCGGCATCCAGTCTGGTGCCTCAAATGGAAAACTCAACACATTCGTCGCCCCATCTTTTTGCCGATACCTTGTATTCAATTCAGCAGACTCAGGCTCGTCTACGATTCTAACGACGAGATCCGCGCCTTTGCGTTGCTCGATCGCTAAATCGACCCATTGGGTTAATTGAATCGAATCGGGTAATTCAGCGCAATCGCTCGCTATTTGCACCTCAACCGTCATGAGTTGTCGTGTTTTTCATAGGCCGAAACGATTTTTTGTACGATCGGGTGACGTACCACGTCACTGCTTTTAAAGTAGGTAAAACTGATACCAGGAATATCTTTTAAAATATTCGTTACCAGTTTCAAACCAGACTCGATATTTCTCGGTAAATCTATTTGTGTAATATCGCCGGTGACGACCATCGTGGAACCATAACCAATTCGCGTTAAAAACATTTTTATCTGTTCTGGCGTCGTGTTTTGCGCTTCATCAAGAATAATAAAGGCCTCATTCAGGGTTCGTCCGCGCATAAAAGCTAGTGGTGCGATTTCAATCACGTTCTTTTCAATCAACCGTTCTACCCGCTCAACCCCTAGCATTTCATAGAGAGCGTCGTAGAGTGGTCGCAAATAAGGGTTAATCTTTTCACTTAGGTCACCGGGTAAAAAACCTAAACGCTCGCCCGCCTCTACGGCTGGTCTGGCAAGGATAATTCGCGCCACTTTTTCGCTCTCTAACGCCTCTACCGCAGAAGCGACAGCGAGATAGGTCTTGCCCGTACCCGCCGGACCAATACCAAAAATGATATCGTTTTTGGGGATACTTTTAACGTAAGCCTGCTGGTTTCCACCGCGCGGTTTGATGATTTTTTTGCGTGTACGAACGGTGACCGCATCATCTAAAGCGGCTGACACATTTGTCTCCATTTGGGCTTCCTGCAATAATAAGTGCACTTTTTCAGGCGTTAGCTGTTCGATTTCTGTACTGCGATAAAGATCCTGAAGCGCAGAAATAGCCGAAGCAACATTAGTTTTTTCGCCACTCAGATTAAAGTGATTGCCGCGATTTTTAATCTCTACCTGCAAACGCTGCTCTAGTTGAATAAGGTGTTCGTTAAACTGGCCGCACAAACTCGCCAAACGTTTATTATTCGCTGGCTCCAGACTCAGTTCAATTGATGTCGATTGATTACTCAAATTAGGATGCTGACAGTCTCTCATTGACTGTTAAGGCTGGCTTTATAACCGCTTGCACCATTCGCCCCCTCAACGAATAAGGGAGTGCTTCGGTAATAAAAACATCGACAAATTGTCCTGCCAATCGCGAATGTCCAGCAAAATTTACCACCCGATTATTTTCTGTCCGCCCAGTCATTTGTAAGGAATTCTTTTTTGATTCACCCTCGACCAGAATGCGCTGCGTGGTGCCTAGCATTTTTTCTGAGAAAGCGACCGTTTGGCTGGTAATGAGATTTTGCAATCGTTCAAGCCGTTGTTTTTTAGTCTCGGCGCTGACGTCATCTTGCATGTCAGCGGCTGGCGTTCCTGGGCGCGCGCTAAAGATAAAACTAAAGGAGAAATCAAAACCAACTTTCTCAATTAAGCGAATAGTATCTTCGAACTCTTGATCGGTTTCCTGTGGGAAACCAATAATAAAATCAGATGAAAAACTCATATTCGGACGAATTTTTCTGAGTCTTTCCAGTTTTTCCACGTATTCGTCAATTTCATGTCCACGCTTCATTCTCGCCAACACGCTGTTACTGCCACTTTGTACCGGTAAATGCAGGTGATCGACCAGCTCAGGAATATCTTCGTAGGCCTGAATCAGGCTGTCGGAAAACTCTTTTGGATGCGAGGTGGTGTAGCGAATACGATCAATACCTTCTATCGCCGCGACATAGTGAAGCAGCAGTGCGAAATCGGCGAAATCGCCATCGGCCATTTCACCACGATACGCATTAACGTTCTGGCCTAATAAATTGACTTCTCGAACGCCTTGCGCGGCCAAACTGGACACTTCAGCCACTACATCATCCAGTGGACGACTCACTTCCTCACCACGCGTATACGGCACCACGCAAAACGTACAATACTTGCTACAACCTTCCATCACAGATACGAAGGCTTTTGGGCCTTCGGCGCGGGGTTCCGGCAAATTATCAAATTTCTCAATTTCAGGAAAAGAAATATCCATCACTAATTTCTTTTTAGTCTGCGCCTCGTTCAACATCGCTGGCAAACGGTGTAAGGTCTGCGGGCCAAAAACGACGTCCACATACGGTGCCCGTCGACGTATCACCTTGCCTTCCTGGCTTGCGACGCAACCACCGACTCCAATCAACAGGTCTTTATTGCGTTCTTTTAGAGGCCGCCAGCGACCCAGCTGATGGAATACTCGTTCTTGTGCTTTTTCGCGAATCGAGCAGGTATTCAGCAGCAGTACGTCTGCCTCTTCTTCTTTATCGGTCAGCACCATACCGTGCGAAGCCGCCAGCACGTCGGCCATCTTCTCAGAATCATACTCATTCATCTGACAGCCGTGGGTTCTTATAAATAATTTTTTAGTCATATCGCGTGGGATTTTAACATAAGGATTAACGGTTTAGCTCAACAAAGCTGATCATTGTGGGCTTCCACCTTTTTTAACCATCATGCCTTTAGACGGATTATAACCCATCACGGCAATAGCCATAAAAATGACAAAAGCGCCCAGGGTATAGAGAAACGCGTATAGATTGAACTGGCCATACAAGGCAAAGCGAATTAACTCAACCGCCTGAGAAAATGGATTATAGCTGGCCAGGGTGTACAGCAACTCGCTAGATTCTTTAATTTTCCACAACGGATACAAAGCCGTCGACATAAAAAACATCGGGAAAATGACAAAATTCATCACCCCGGCAAAGTTTTCTAGCTGCTTGATAAATGACGATAGCAGCATACCCAGCGCGCCGAGCATAAGGCCCGCTAAAACCAGCGCGGGGAATAAACTGATATAACCGAGCCACGGCGCCTGGATATCATAAAACCACGCGACGAGTAAAAACACGTACGCCTGCAAGATAGAGACGAAGGTACCCGCCAGTAGTTTTCCCGTTAACAAAAACCAGCGCGGCAATGGGCTTACCAACAGGGTTTTCATACTGCCCATTTCGCGGTCATACACCATCGATAACGAGCTTTGCATACCGTTAAATAGCTGAATCATGCCGATTAAGCCCGCGGCGATATACACCTCGTACAAAATATACGTTTCATACGGTGGAATAATAGCAATACCCAGGGTTGAACGAAAACCCGCGGCAAACACGAACAACCAGACCAGCGGCCGAACCAGTGCAGCGATAAACCGTTCGCGCTGACGTAAAAAACGCCATAACTCACGCTTTATGATGCCGTTTAAGGCGATTGATGCATGGCTGATATTCATTACAGTTTTACCTGTGTTAAACGTTGGAAGGCCTGTGCGATAGTTTCTGTTGATTGTTCCTTACAGACTTCGTCCACGGCCCCTTGCGCCTTAATTTCACCCTGATGCAAAACAATCACCCGGTCTGTTGGGTACACCTCATCGATCAAGTGCGTCGCCCAAAGCACCGACAGATTATCCTTCTCACATAAGGCGTGAACGTGCTCGACTATTCCCTGGCGACTTGCCACATCGAGGCCAACCGTTGGCTCATCGAGCAGCAGTAAAGAGGGTTTGTGAAGTAAGGCCCTGGCAATCTCAACACGACGGCGGTGACCGCCATTCAACTGACGCACTTTCTCATCTTTGCGCGTAAACATACCTTGTCGCTCAAGCTCCTGCTGAATACGATCAGACGCTTGCTTGCGACTCATGCCGTGTAAAGAAGCGTGATAATGAAGATTTTGCAATACGCTCAAGTCCATATCCAGCGTGGTTTGTTGAAACACCACGCCTAAATTCGCCAGGGCCTGACACGACTGCTTTTTAATATCAAATCCGTTGATCAAAATTTCTCCGTCACGGCTATTATATAAATGCGTAATCAAGGAAAACAACGTCGTCTTACCCGCGCCATTGGGGCCGAGTAAAATCGTACAGTCGCCCGCTGCGATTGAAAAATTGATGTTCTGCAAGGCCGGCTTATTGCCGTATGCGTAACTCAGATTTTTTACCGCTAAAGAAGCGTCCGTTGAATGGGTCATTTTTTAACCGCGATTCCCCAGGGATAATGGCCAACTCGAATGGATTTTGTGACCTTCAGATTGTCTATATCGATGATCGAAATATCGTTACTCACGCCATTGGTCGTATACAGGCGCTTTAAGTCCGGTGAAAAAGCCAGATTCCATACGCGCTGCCCGACCAATAAATATTTTGTTACCGTCATCGTTTGCGTATCGACCACGGCAACCCTGTTAGCCGGACCCAGGGCGACAAAAAGTAGTTTATTATTTGGATGGGCCAACACCCCGACTGGCTGAATCAGGGCCTTTTCGACACCAGGTATCGTGAAATGCACTTTCGCATCCACTTGCTTGCTCGCTACGTTTATGCGTGACAGCGAACCGCCAATTTCTGAACTCACGTACAGCGCATCGCTATTAGCTGAAAACTCCGCAGCCCTGGGGCGTGGATCCACCAGGGTATTAGCCTTAATGCTTTGGTCGACGGGATCTATCCAGTGCACCATATTGCTGGTTTCCGACGTATTGACCACCCATTTGCCATCTCCACTTACGGCAATTCCTTCCGGCTCTACGCCCACCGCAATCTGTTTGATCACGCTTTTATTCACCAGGTCGAGCACCGAGACTAAATTATCATCCTCGTTGGAGACGTAAAGCCACTGACCATTGGGGTGAATTCTGAAGGTTTCAGGGTCTTCACCCGACGGTAAGTTGCCAACCACCTTTAACGTTGCCACGTCTATTATTTGAATCGTGTCGTCATCACTCGCCGCCACGTACAATAAGGTTTGATCATTATTAAGCGAGATACCACGCGGGCGTTGACCGAGTGTCACTGTTTGTAGCAAGGTCCCCGTTTCACCATTCACCACGGCCAGCGCATTGTCTTTTTCTAAAGTAATATAAAGCGTATCCGCGACACCAGCCGTAGTGACGAGCGCGAGAAAGGTTAATAAAAAGTGTATTTTCATGGTTTTAACGGTATGAGTTTTAGTGATTAAGGCTGCAACCTGATTCTGGGCTATCATACCCCAGAGTATCCAAATAAGTGCGAGGGTGTAAAAATTCTTGATGCGGCAAAACCGACACGATAGAGCGCGCCGTCGCCAATAAGACCGGTTGCCGTAATTGCTGGTTCCATTTTCTAAACGTTAGCCTGGTACCCTTAAAACCAGCCAAACTAAATTCGTCACTCAGCATAAATTTTTTTATAGTAGCTGGGTCGCTAGCTTTTGTCCGAGTGGCGGCCTCACCCACTGAGCGAACGGCAAGCCATGACGCATAATCAACGTCGTTCATCCAGCGACTCGCTTGCTGGTAAAAGCGGCGTTGCATTTGCACCGCCCCCCAGCGTTCGTGCGTTCTATGCCAGGCGTGGGGAACCATACCCTGCGTTCCTGCAACGGGCCTGGGTAACCAGGTGTTCATCGGCAAGTATTCGCCAAAAAGCCCTTGCACATCTGCCACCAGCAATACGTCATAATCCACTCCCTGGGTAAACACAGGAATTTCAGCCTGCGCAGTTCGTCTGGCGTCGTGCTGAAAATCCCATGTTTTTTCTGCCACTATTTGTATGCCAAATCGCTTTGCTGAACGTTTAACAGCATCGGCAAACTGCTTATCTTGTTCGTCGCTACCCTTGACCAAAAACCATTTATTCCAACGTTTTTTTAGCAGGTACTGAGCCAACGCATCGGTTCGCATCGCATAACTTGGAATGAGGTGGAAGGTATTTGCAGCGCAACTAGCGTTTCTTACAGCGTCCCCTTGCTCAGATACATTAAACAATAGAACACCTTGCTCTTTAGCTATTATCGACAATTCGATCAAGGTCGGTTGCTGAACCGCCGTGATGATGAATTGATACCCTTCTTTCAGCAACTGCTCAAACGCTTTATTCGCGTCATCGCCGAGAGCTATTTCGACGTACTTTAAATGATAACTCTGGCCGGTAAATTGCCCCGTCGTATTATTATCCTTAACACCCAGCTGCGCACCTTGAATACCCTCGTCGGTCAGCACAGGATCCAGATTAGATAGCGCAGGAGGCGCATAGATCTTCTCTGTTAAATAAGCCATTTTAATGGCTACAGCATCCGCTTGAGCCTGACTCGAACAAAACATCACTAAGAAACTTAAAAACAGAATTAGTCGGCGCATTGTAAATTTTATTCCCATTACCTTAAGTACACCCTGTTTCGTTAAAACTTTTTAAGCAAGCTGGCTAAAGGTTTTCTTTATTAACAAACAAGATTAACGCATATTTTAATGTAATTTTCACGATATAGAGTGAATAAGAATACGCGTCTGGATTGTGGATAAATTTAAAGCAAAAAAAAGCGACCCATAAAGAGTCGCTAAGAGGAGGAGAACATTATCACTCAATTACAGCTTCTGAAAACAGTGCTGTAGTAACAATGTGTGATCATAATATATTGCTCTGCAACATATGTCAATACTAATTAAATAACTTAATTACAGCATACCCTCAACACTTTGAAATATATAAATATTTATTTCTAATTCAATCTGCATGGTCTAAAATTACGGATGGAAATTCAAGGTTCGAATGCACACCCCAGTTTAAACGTAATAGAGCGTCAGCCAACATCCGCAACACAAATACCCATCCTCTTCGTTCATGGCGCCAATATGTCAGCCTGGTGCTGGGATGAGAACTTTATGTCCTTTTTTGCAAAAATGGGCCATCCTACTTATGCGGTTAGTTTGCGTGGGCACGGCAATAGTGGTGGACAACATCAGTTAGCAAGCAATAGTATTGCTGATTACGTCACCGATATTCAGCGTGTTATCGATGAAATAGGCGTGACGCCGATTCTCATTGGCCACTCATTGGGTTGCCTGGTGATACAAAATTACATTGAGCACACGCCAGTCCCAGCCTGTGCCTTACTAGCTCCTATCCCAGTACATGGATTACTCCCCTCCATTCTGGATTTAGCACTCTATAACCCTGCTTTTTATACACCGCTCAATTTATTACAACTTTTTGGCAACGGGTCAACCGTCGTTGACCTAGCCCGAAAATCCATCTTCTCTGGCCACGTAAGCGATAAGGTGGTTATTCGCTATTGCGCCCAATTACAAGCTGAATCCCCGAGGGCATTGCTCGACTCGCTATGGTTAGGACTGCCATCTAAAAAGAACCCTTTTGACGTACCGATGCTTGCCTTAGCCGCCGATGAAGATACATTCTTTCGAGCAGATCATATTGAAAAAACCGCGACCGCCTATAAGGCAGATTATTTAGTAATGACAAATACTAGTCACGCTATAATGTTAGATTCCCATTGGCGGCATAGTGCTAACGCCATTTGTGCCTGGTTAAATGAAGTCGAGTTTATGAGTTAACTAAGTTACATTTTTAGCCAAAAGGGCTGAATCGTTCAGCCCTTTTCTAAGTTTCTGCTTGTTTACGCCGCAGCCTGACCTTGCTTAATTTTGTCTTTTTCAACCACCGCGTGCAATTCTTTCAGCACCACGGACAGTTGCTCGATTTCTATTTCATTATCAGCCTGAATAACTGACATCAAATTTAAATATCGATCCATTTCGTTACGATTATTCTCACACCAACGGCTAACCTGCTCACCTGCCGTTGCCTTCTTGTCAGATAGCTGAAGAATAGATATTAGCAGGGCACGGGTTTCAGCGTTTAAATCATCTCGCAATGCCGATCTGGCTAAAGATTGCCAGTAATTTTTACGCGGAAGCTGGTTAATACTCATCTGCAACCAATTCAATTGAAGCGCCTCGCGAACGGCGAAATAAACCGGTGGTACATCTTCTTTCACGAGTTTAACGACGCTGTTAACGGCAATGATATCGAGGCAGCTAAACGTCAATTCAATACCGCTTATTTTTAACGCTAACTGTTCACCCACCCCAGCTGACTGGTAGCCTGACACACGGTCTGAGATTCGTTGCTTTTCGTCTAACGTTGCGTGCTGAAGAATATCTTTGCCGATTGATTCAACGCCTTCAGAAAACTCATGCACAATAGCATTAATTGAAGAAACGTAAGAACGGTTACGTTGCAACCAATACATTGCCCGTTCAATCAACTTTCGAACCTCCATCAGCATCTCAACCTGCACATCTGATGAAACAAGACTATCAAGAGCCTGTATACCTTGCCATAGGGCATTGACATTAAAAATTTCACAGGCTATTTTATAGTTCTTTATGACCTCGCCAATGCTTGCACCCGTCTCGTCACACATTCTAAATGCGAACGATGGGCCGACTCGGTTTACCATGCTATTCACGATCTGGTTGACGATTATTTCGTCACGAAGGCGGTGATCATTGATCTGTGTTGCAAACTGCCCTCTCAGATTGGATGGAAAGTAATCCATCAAGTCTTGCTTAAACGCCTTATCTTTCAGGATTGTATCACCAGCCATTAGTTCTTTTAACAATAACTTGGTATAGGCAAAAACAACTGACAGTTCGGGGATGTATAAGCCCTCACCTCGCGATTTGCGCATTTCAATTTCTTCGTGATCGGGCAAAAATTCAACCACTCTATCCAGCCTCCCTTCATGGCCTAGTCGATCGATCAAACGCGCGTGTACTTCCAACATTGCAGGTGCCTGTTTCTCAACCATACTGATAGCCTGCGTTTGCAGGTAATTATTACGTAGCACCAATTCGCCCACTTCATCGGTCATTTTCGCCAACAAAGCATCGCGTTGTTTGCCCGTCATATCACCTTGCTCAACGAGTTTATTGAGCAATATCTTGATATTTACTTCGTGATCAGAACAATTCACCCCTGCCGCATTATCAATGGCATCGGTATAAATCCGGCCCTTGGCAGCGTATTCAATTCGGCCGAGTTGGGTAAACCCAAGGTTGCCTCCTTCTCCTACCACTTTACAGCGTAACTCTGAACCGTTAATCCTCAACGAGTCATTTGCACGGTCGCTGACCTGAGCATTGCTTTCACCTTTCGATTTTACATAGGTGCCGATACCACCATTCCAAAGCAGGTCTACGGGCGCTTTAAGCATCGCCTGAATTAGCTCATTGGGTGTTAACTTTTTATCGGTAATATCGAGCATTTTTTGAACTTCTGCCGTCAAACTAATTGATTTATCGGCACGTGAAAATACACCTCCACCTTTTGAGATAAGCCGCCTTTCGTAGTCACCCCAGCTTGACCGAGGTAAATTAAATAAGCGTTGCCGCTCTTTGAAACTAGCGGCGGTATCCGGATCAGGGTCTAGAAAGATATGCATATGATTAAATGCACCTACCAGGCGTATTTTTTCAGACAACAGCATGCCATTGCCAAACACGTCTCCACCCATGTCGCCAATACCGACCACATCGAACGGGGTTTTTTGAGTATCAACGCCCATTTCTCTAAAGTGACGCTTAACTGACTCCCACGCGCCTTTTGCCGTGACACCCATTTTCTTGTGGTCATAACCCACCGAACCACCGGAAGCGAAGGCATCGCCTAACCAGAAATCGTGCGCGAGCGCGATGTTATTTGCGATGTCTGAAAAAGTAGCCGTTCCCTTATCCGCAGCAACGACAAGGTAAGGATCATCGCCATCGTAACGCACGACATTTTTCGGTGGAATCACTTTTTCAGCCTTTAAATTATCCGTTATGCTCAACAAAGCCGTTATAAAGACACTATAACAATCAACTACTTCTACCATCATTTCGTCACGCGACAAGTTATCAACTGAGCGCTTTACGATAAATCCGCCTTTCGCGCCGGTTGGAACGATAACAGCATTCTTAGAGATTTGTGCTTTCATTAAGCCCAACACTTCGGTTCTATAGTCTTCTTTTCGATCCGACCAGCGCAGGCCGCCACGAGCTACTGGCCCACCCCTTAAATGCACACCCTCTACGCGGGGGGAATACACAAAAATTTCAAATTTAGGACGCGGGGAAGGTAAGTCCGTTATATTGGCGGGCTCGAGTTTAAATGCAACATAGGGAATCCCTTCGGCATCGATACAATCTTGATAGTAACTGGTACGAATAGTAGACTGAATCAGGTTTAGATAGCGGCGTAAAATCCTGTCTTCATCCAGCGAAACCACCTTTTCAAGGTCAGCCAGAACACCCGCTTCTTGTTTCGCCATTTTTTCATTTCTTGCTTTAACGGCTGGATCAAATTTAAGTTCAAATAATTTCACTAAGTTGCTGGCTATAATTGGATTGCTTTCCAACGTTTGTTCTATATAGGCCTGACTAAATGCCGTACCGGCCTGACGCAAATATAAGTAATACGCGCGCAACAACATGATTTTTTTCCAGTCAAGATTAGCTTTTATTACCAGCCTGTTAAAACCATCATTTTCAACGTGACCTATCCATACTTTTTCAAACACCGATTGAAATTTTTCTTTAATGTTTTCAATATCCGGCAATTGCGCGTGATAGAGCAGACCAAAATCGTGCACCCAATAACTACCGTTAGAGCCGTTGTCGCTCATTTCAAAAGGGTGTTCATCAAAAACCGTTACACCCATATTTTCCAGAACAGGTAGCGTTTGTGACAACGGTGCAGGCGCACCTTTATTGATTAGCTTAAATTGCAACCCTTTACCATGCGATTCTATAGGCTGATACAGGGACATCTGAATAGCCTGACCTTCCGTTCTGCTTAATATTTCTGCTTTCTCAAGGTCAAAAACTGCAAACCTGGCGGGGTAACGCTCTTGATACGCCACCGTAAAACCATCCCCATAGCGGTTGTACAATTCTTTCCCTGCGGCCTCTCCAAAGTGTAGGACCGACGCAGACAATAAATCATCTTTCCAGTCCCTCAAAATATCGATGATGTCACTCTCAACATCTGAGGCATTAAATTCACCTGTCCAGCCACTAGGAGTATGTACTGTAAAATGAATTCGAGCGAAAATAGACTCACTAAAGACCACTTCAAAATCAATGTTCTCGGTCTTTAATTTGCTACAAATGGCGACTTCCATTTTCTTTCTAACGCTGGTGTTATATTTATCTCTTGGCACGTAGACTAAAATCGAAACGAATTGACCGTAAGTATCGGATCTTGCAAATAAACGAATCCGTTGTCGTTCTCTTAATTGCAAGACGCCCAACGACAGGCTCAGCAACTCAGCATCATTTGAATGAAATAGTTCATCACGTGGCAAGCCCTCTAAAACATTCATCAATGACTTGCCGTGATGGCTATTTAATTTAAACGATGAACTATTAAATATCTCTCGTACTTTTCTCCGTATCAGCGGTATTTGTTCTACTGAGGCATGATAGACGGCAGATGTATAAAGCCCTAAAAAGCGATATTCGCCTATCACTCGTCCTTTATCATCGAATTTCTTAACGCCGATGTAATCCATATAGCTGGGGCGCTGTATATCAGATTTTGTTGTTGCCTTAGTGACAATTAAGGGGCAGGGTTCACTGATAAACGCCCTGGTTTCATTCGTGATAGGTATTACATCGATATCTGGCATTGGTGCCAGCGCGTCTCTTAATATACCCAGACCCGATCCTTCTACTATTTTAACTCCACCTGTTTTTTTATCCTTAACGAGCTCGTATTCTCTGCAACCCAGAAAAAGGAAGTTGTCTTTTTCTAGCCACGTTAAAAATTCGATCGCTTCGCTAATATCTTGTTGCTCGTCTTTCGAAACTCCATGCTTCAGCGAGTGAACAGCCTCATGTAATTTTTTAAGGCTGGGTGCCCAATCTTCAGTCACCGCTTCACAATGTAAAAGCACCTTCTCAATCTGTTGTTTTAACGACTTAAAGACTTCGCTTTCTTCGACCTGACGGTCCATTTCTATACGTATAAACGCTTCGGAAATTAGCTGATCATTTGCTTCGTAAGCATTTAATACGCCCTTATTATCCCTGCTAAGGTTTATGGTGGGGTGCACGACCAGGTGGCACGTTAATCCGCTTTGATTCAAGCTCATGGTTAAAGAGCTCACTAAATAAGGCCTGTCGATAGTAACTATTTCTATAACGCTATAGGCAGACTGCCAGCCATGCGTTTCCAGATCAGGGTTATAAATGCTAACTTGAGATGTATTACCGGGCCTGCATTGCGCCAAATTCCAGTGTGCTACTGCCGCGCCATACAGGTCTTCCAGCTCTCTTTCGACAAGGTCTTCACAAGCAACATCGTTATAATATTCAACAATAAAGTTACTAATAACGAGGGCCTCGTCCTTATCAAAACGATTATTAATAATTTTTTCAAGTTGCTTGAATATATGCGTTTTTTCTTTTAATCCAGCCATCATTTTGATTTCTCCGCTGCCATATTGACTTTAACTCTTAACAGTATAGGAGAGTTTTTTTATTTTACGCATTTAGAATACTTGTTCCTAGCAGGCCCTTAGGTACTTTGAGGGTTTGTAGCGGCAATGAGAACAGACTTACACTTGCCACAACTCCCTATCTAAACCGACTTCCCATGAATACTTTTTCAGACGGATGATACCCGAGAAAAAAACAACACCCTCTATTTCAAACCCTTTTCGTTATGCGTGTTCTTTTTCATGACCAGTTGGAAATGATATTTGTCCCTTTGCATTAATCACTCTATAGCATGGCACATTCAGTCCGTCTGGTGTTGCGCGCAAAGCGACACCGACCATACGTGCGCAACGAGGGAAGCCTGCGTGTTTTGCAACGTCTTCGTAGGTCGGTACACGGCCTTTAGGAATGCGTTCACCACGTCCCATCTTTTCTGATGCTTAGAGCTATCGCCCGCGCTTAGCTAACTTGTTTGCTAACCAGCTCTTCTAGCAATCGTAGGGTTTGCGGTTTCAGCTTCGTAAACTGCAAATGAAAACTAAAAATATCTTGCGACAAGCGACGGACATTCATTACGCAACAACTTACATGTAAGGGTTTACCCTTGTCATCCAAATTAAGTTCAACGGATAGCAGTAGTGGTTTATCGGGATCACGCTGATAATTCAGGGGTAAAACGGCCTTCGCACTCAGCTCATCACAAACAACTTCTATGCCATCAGCAGAAATGTTTTCGCCATGCGCGTTCAGCACCAAACCTGTCGCCGTTTTTAATTCGACGGTTTGCTGGTACTTTATCCTTCTATATTTTCGTTCACATGCTCTCATAAGCAAATTCTATAAATACTTTGCCAATTAACATAGTTAAGTCGGTCACGAATTCACGTCAACCACCACTCTGCCGCGGATTTTCCCAGCTAAAATTTGTTCTGCCAGCTCAGGTACCGTTGACATCGGCTCCACTCTGCTGATGTTATTAATTTTATTTTTTGGTAAATCCTTTGCCAATCTGTCCCAGGCTTTAATACGAAGATCCATATTCGCCATAACCGAATCGATACCGGCTAAAATGACGCCGCGTAAAATAAAGGGAAACACAGTCATCGGCAAATCAACCCCGCCCGCAAGGCCACACATGGCAACACAGCCGTTACGCCGAGTTTGAGCTATAACGTTCGCTAAGGTATGCGACCCTACCGAATCTATCGCGCCCGCCCATCTTTCTTCCGCTAAAGGCACTCCTTCAACCGCCAGCGACTGACGATCAATGAAACTGTTAGCGCCTAGCTCTCTAAGATAGTCGTGTGCTTCTGGTCGCCCGGTTGAGGCCACCACCTGATAACCCAAACTCGCTAACAAGGCGACGGCTACCGAGCCGACTCCACCCGCCGCACCGGTTACCAGCACTTCACCATCACCAGGTTTTATACCTTGTCTTTCCAGCATCATCACCGACAACATAGCCGTATAACCGGCGGTGCCAATGGCCATCGTATCTTGTAACGAAAATGCGTCTGGCACCTTGACGATAAAATCGGAATTTACGCGCTGCATCTGGCTATAACCTCCCCAGTGCCTCTCGCTCAAACCATAACCATTGACCAGTACGGCGTCTCCTGCGGCAA
Organism: Cycloclasticus sp.; assembly: GCA_047634535.1. Classification (GTDB taxonomy): domain Bacteria; phylum Pseudomonadota; class Gammaproteobacteria; order Methylococcales; family Cycloclasticaceae; genus Cycloclasticus. Next base: position 676 of record JBLIAQ010000020.1, on the reverse strand, counting down.
ATTTATCCGATGTCGATTGTACCACCGTGCCAGCTAAATCAATGCCACACACCATCGGCAAACGTTTACAAATATCTCTCGTTCCAGTAACGGCCAAACCATCTTTAAAGTTTAAGGAGGAGTAAGACACTTCGATTAAAACATCCTCATCGGGTAAATCGCTCAGCGTTAAACTTTGTAATTGACCCTTTGTTTTGCCATCAATTTCACTGGCGACTATCGCATTAAACGTTTTCAGCATCTCATACCCTCCTAAAATTCCAATAATGTTAGCCCCTATCAGGGCTTTTAACTTGCTCGTTAAGCGTCCCAACGTTACCATAAAATCTTGTAATGTAAATGAATCGACTATTGAAAACGCTACTCAGTCTAATGGCTCTATTCGCCGCTCTTTTAAGTTTCTCTGTTCACGCAGAAGAACCGTTACGCCTGGCAACGACGACCAGCACTGAAAACTCTGGTCTATTAGCTAAACTATTACCCGCTTTTACTAAAGAAACCGGGGTTAATGTGGACGTCATTGCGGTAGGCACCGGTAAAGCCCTACACCTGGCACGAAACGGCGACGCCGATGTTGTGCTAGTACACGCCAAACAGGCGGAAGACGTTTTTATCGCTAAAGGATTCGGCGTCAATCGTCGGGACGTAATGGAAAACGACTTTGTTTTGCTCGGCC
>JBLIAQ010000019.1:0-17648 GCA_047634535.1 Cycloclasticus sp. | reverse complement strand
GTTTAACAAAATGACTGATAACTCAAATAATGTATTGCAACGTGGCCTTGAAAATATACACGATCCTTTTTCAAGCTTTATACGTGCGCAGACAACAACCAGCTGGTTTCTTCTGTTAGCGACAATCGTGGCCCTTTGGTGGGCTAACTCAGACTATTCTTCTACCTACCAGAACCTTACGCATACGCCGATTGGGTTTTTTCTGGGTGATTTTAAACTGCAGGCTTCTCTTAAACACATTATAAATGATGGGTTAATGGTTATATTTTTCTTCTTCCTTGGGCTTGAGATCAAGCGAGAAGTACTTGCTGGCGATCTGGCTCAGCCCGAACATCGACGTATGTTAATACTTTGTGCCATCGGTGGTATGGTTTGCCCAGCGGTCATCTATTCGTTGTTTAACTGGTCACTTGATTCACAGGTTGGATGGGGTATCCCCATGGCAACCGATACTGCGTTTGCTCTGGGTGTACTCACTCTAGTAAGAAAACACATTCCGGGCAGTCTATTGGCTTTTCTTGTAGGTCTCGCTATCGTGGATGATGTCGGGGCTATATTGGTTATTGCCATATTTTATACTCAGGATGTATCACTATTTCATCTATTAAGCGCATTCGCACTCATTGCATTTTTGGCATTAGGCAATTACGCAGGCGTACGCCAGCCGTATTTCTATATTGTCGTCGGCATAGCAACCTGGTGGATGATGCTCAACTCCGGCGTACACCCTACGTTTGCCGGTGTCGCAATTGCTTTGACTATACCAGCACGTCCAAAGCTGACATCGGAAAAACTACTCGATAAAGCGAAGACAACAATCAACTCAATGCAGGAGCAGTCAAAACCTGTCGATGTTCTCGGCAGTCGTACGGATCATGAGCAGGTGATAGAGGTGCGTGATTTTGCGGAACGTGCCAGTACACCTCTACGTCGCTGGGAAGATGCGCTGTCGTTACCGGTGGCGCTGTTTATCTTGCCCTTGTTTGTGCTGACTAATGCCGGCGTTCCATTTAACTTGGCTTCATTTATCGAAAGCCTGCAACATCCAACCGGATTGGGCATTATTAGCGGACTAGTCCTGGGGAAATTTATCGGCATTTCTGGTGCGTGCTGGCTGGGCCTGCGCTACAAAATTGGCTGTTTACCCGATAGTGTTAATTTTCAACATGTTGTTGGCATCTCACTTGTAGCTGGGATAGGCTTTACTATGTCTACATTTATAGCCACGTTGGGCTTTGATTCTCAACCAGTCCATCTGCAAAGTGCGAAATCATCGATTCTAATGGCTTCATTAGTGTCCGCAATTCTCGGCGTGCTGTATATTCGATTTGTTGCTGCAAAGAAACAGAGCACGACATCAGCAAACGACGAGAAATAGCTCAATCGTCAGAGATTTAAAGGATTGTCTTGATTTCAAAGTTACCACGTTGGGTAGAATATGGTTCATTTGTTCTTGCACTAGTTGCAGGACTTGTTAATTCCATTGGATTATTGGGTTTTAAACACCAATCAATTTCACACTTATCTGGTACAGCGACACTTCTTGGTACAGGACTGGTAAACTCAAGTTTTCCTGATGTTCTTCATTTAGCTCTCATCCTCATTAGTTTTCTAGTAGGCTCTGCCATTTCGGGTTATTTTTTACAAAGTGGCTCGTTAAAATTAGGTCATAACTACAGTGGTCTTCTTTTCTTAGAAGCCGTATTTCTTTTAGGCTCCATCTATTTCTTAACAAAAAACTCTGTACACGGCCATTATTTAGCGTCAGCCGCCTGTGGCTTACAGAACGCACTAGCAACCACCTACAGTGGCGCCGTTATCCGAACAACACATGTAACCGGCATATTTACTGATCTTGGCATTATGTTAGGTTCGAAATTGAGAGGTGAACGGTTTGATAAAAGAAAGGCATTATTGTTTCTTTTAATAGTTACGGGGTTTATTTTAGGTGGTACATTTGGCGCATATTTTTTTAGTATTTTAAAATTTCATGCCTTATTTATTCCCGCAGGTATCTGTTTGTTGTTGGCGTTGTCCTATTCAATTTACAATGCAAAAGTCAGCACTTAACCATTCAATCAACACACCTACGGTGCCTGGCGCAGTAAAGCTACATTGGTTAATAGGGCGTAGAGGTAATATTACATAGGAGTGCAGATGTTTTTTGAGTTGATAGAAGACGTTGTTAAACTATCGATCATTATTATCTGTCTCTATTTCAGCATATCTATGTATGTAGATAGCCAGCATCCATCGTGGTCCGAGCCTATAGAAAAACGTCGATTTACTATTCTGCTGGGATTAATTCTGGCGGTGATTGCTATCAAGATAAGTGAAGATGTGCTTTATAAAGAATCAGGTGTATTCGATAAAACGATCATGTTATATATCCATAATTACGTTCCAGGCTCGCTAAATGGAATATTTAAAATAATAACAAACACCGCTTCATTAAAAGTTTTGTTTCCGCTAACACTGATCGTAACGCTGATATTGCTTTATGCAAAGCGACGCTTTGAGGCCGCACTCCTTGCAAGTTCAGTAATCAGTAGTGCAATTCTTGTCTATATTGTAAAAACTATAGTAGACCGAGATCGGCCCCTGCTTTGGCAAACAGAGTGGTACTGGGGTTCAAGCTTTCCTAGTGGACATACACTGGCTGTGTCTTCGTTCGCTATTGCTGCTGCACTTTGTGTGGGAATGATATGGCCAATGAGAGGAAAGTTTGCATTGGCCTTTGCTATTCTATGGCTTAGTTTAGTGGCTTTCTCACGCCTTGTGCTCGGTGTGCACTGGCCAACTGATGTATTGGCAGCCATATGTATTGGGATATTTATACCTTTGATGATGAATATGATGCTCCAGCTACGAAAAACCTAGTGCCAAGTTTGAAGTGCAACAGTCATTTAACAGGCAGCTATAAGGTACTCAAAAGTTAAGACATGCGAGTAAATAGGTGATACAAAGCAACGTACTCTTTTGGACACAAACTACGCTGTACCGAACAGATTGCGTGTTATATTCAAAAATAAATTACGAGCAAATGTCAGCAATAGATTTTTATAATTCCTCAGGCGTTGATGACCTCATTTTTTAAGAATAATTATTTACTCCGCCACCCTCAACACCAGCCCTTTCAGATAAGCCCCTTCCGGAAAACTTAGTAATACTGGATGATCGGCCGCAGCGTGAAGCTTGTGGATAATCTGCGCATCAACGCCGGCATCCAGTGCTGCGCCTGCGATAATTTTCTGGAACAGGTCGTCGCTGATTCCGCCGGAACATGAAAAGCTAGCGAGAATTCCGCCCGGGCGTAGCAACTTAAAACCCAATAGATTGATGTCCTTATAAGCGCGTGCTGCTTTTTCTGCAAAGGCGGCTGTGGGCGCAAATTTTGGTGGGTCGAGTACGATAAGGTCGAATTTTCGGTTCTGGTCTCGTAACTTTCTCAGCGCTTCAAAGACATCCTGATCCTGCCACTCGGCGCGGCTGACATCGAGTCCGTTTAGTTCGACATTTTGCTGCGCCAGTTGCAATGCCTGTGCGGACGAATCGATCGATAACACCGTCTTAGCACCACCGCGTAGGGCGTACAGCGAGAAGCCTCCGGTGTAACAGAAACAGTTGAGCACATCACGCCCTGCAGATAGTCCACCGATCAGCGCACGGTTATCGCGTTGGTCCAGATAAAAACCAGTCTTCTGCCCAGCGGCCACATCCACCGTAATTTTTATACCGTTCTCGGTGATGTACAAACCGGCGGGCAACTGACCGCGAAGCACTTCATTGCGGGTTGGTAGTCCTTCACGTTCGCGTCCATCGGAATCTGAGCGCTCGTAGATGCACACCGGTTGACACAATTCCTGTAAACAGTCTGTGATAGTTTCGCGCCAGTGTTCAGCACCCGCGCTGCCCAGTTGCAGTACCAACACACCTGCATGCTGATCCACAATTAATCCAGGCAGACCGTCAGACTCGCCATGGATCAAACGCATACCGTTGCTGTGCTGGTCGAGTTTGAGGTCCTTGCGTTCGGCTAGCGCAGCGGTAATTTTGCGTCGGAAAAAATCCGCATCAATGGTTTCCTGAGCCTGCCACGACCATACTCGCGCAATGATTTGTGATTCTAAATTATATGCCGCCCAGGCGAGAAAACCGCCTTGTGTATTACATACCTGTACCGTATCGCCGCTTTGCGCACTGCCTTCAAGTCGCTCTACCGCACCCGAAAATACCCACGGGTGGTGCCGTTGTAATGATTTTTCACGCCCAGCTTGTAAAAAAAGCTGCGGGCCATCAAATTCGACTTTGGGCATACTGGTAACGTTTGATGAACGGGATTTGTATTTTTCGCGGCGACGCGAGGGTGAGGTATGACGTTTTTGGTTCATGGATTCTTCTTCTTGAATGGTGCGGAATTTTAACAGAATAAAAAGCTTCCGCTTGTATTGAATCAATGAGGTTAGGTGCGTTTGATTCTATCGACTGTAAAAGAGTTCGTATCAGGTGATTTATTTTCCAAAGATTCGAAGTAACTGCAGCGGGTGTTTTCGCTGCCGCGAGCACGTTCATTTCTTTAGCCTTTTCATCACCTAAAAAATGTAGCTATCTCATAGATATGGATAAAAGACAGCCATCTATTCGACTAAAGGAAGACTCATCGTAATAAGTAGTCATTTTTGGGTTAGCGCCATGCAGTCGTTGCTCGAATTTGACCCCTGAGTTTTTTACTGCCTGCATCCTTGCTGGCGAGTATTGACCTACTCATCTGGTACTGGTGCCGATTGAGGGCATAAGTTTATTGATGTGATGCAGTTACTTCAATTAAGCTTTAAAACAACGCGCGCACTACCCTGAAAAAAACGAATCTAAACAGGTTTTCAAAGCGGAATAAGCTGTATACAATTACGAAGGGTCTTGTAAGTATGATCCGCTTTAAGATTCTGTGAAAGTGAAAGTGAAAGGATTTACATTTGTATTAATGCAGTCGGAAATTTACTTAAAAATAACATAAGGAGTAATAGCAATGAAAGCAATCTCACTACTGGCAATAGCCACACTTATTTTTGTTAGCTTTGGTATCGCAGGTTGTGATATGAACGAAGGTCCTGTAGAAAAGGCTGGTAAAAAAGTTGATAACGCTGTTGAAGAAACGGGCGAGGCCATGGAAGAAGCGGGCGATAAAATGCACGATAAAATATACGAATAAAAGGCAGTGTTGCCAACAGCAGAATACTTATCGGTGTCAATTTTTGAGTGTTTTGTATTGGAAATAATTTAAGGATAGTAACTTTTTTATAAAAGGAGAATATCATGATTAGTTGGGCCGTAACATTTCTGATTATTGCAATCATAGCTGGAATTTTTGGTTTAAGCGGTATCGCTGGTACTGCAGCAAATATTGCATGGATATTGTTCGTTGTTGGGCTTGTGCTGGCCGTTATTTTTATGCTGACAGGACGCAAACCAAGGATCTAGTGCACAATCGAATCCGGCACAAGGTTGGTGTGCATTAATAATAAAAAGTGGCGACTTATAAACAGTCGCCACTTTTACTGTTGCAGAAAATGCTGGTTGAGCATGAGAAAGCAATCGCCAAAATTTTGTCTTATTTGTTAGTGATATAACAGGAGAAAATAAATGGACGTTGGAGTTAGTGGGTTACTTGGGCTTATTATATTAATTTTTGATATATGGGCGATTGTCAAAACGATTGACGGTGGTGGTACAACGGAATCGAAAGTACTATGGATACTGTTAATACTTCTGCTACCTGTATTGGGTCTTATTCTCTGGCTATTGTTTGGCCCAAAAAGAGTTTAAGTTCGTTTTACATAATACGGTTCGGTATTGCGAAAGCACGAACTTGTTTTTTATCTATTATCATCACTTAACAAGGCGGGGGCAGTTTCATTATATTTCTCATGCTTGGACGTTAGGTGAAACTAGACTATGAGTGACAATAACACTCAGTTAATGCCATGATGTGTATACCAATGGCGCTTCCGTTATTATTATTCAGTAGATCGTAGTAGGCTGGTTGCGTAGTATGAATTTCGTATTGATATGACAGGAAAAATCGGTTACTTATGGGATCGACTCAAGGTGAGCATCTGGTTTGTGCCGCTTGTGATGTCATTAGGCGCTGTGATTTTGGCGATGATCATGTTGGATGTTGATGTTCGTTACGGCTCTATCCCCTGGGATTGGGTGAGGTTGTTGCGTATTGATGCACAGGGAGTGCGGCAGGTCGTTGCGGTTATAAGTGGCGCTATGATGACGATCACTGGTGTGGTTTTTTCGGTTTCTGTGGTAACTCTGGCTCTCGCTTCTAATCAATTTGGACCCAAGGTTCTACGCAATTATTTACATGATACCGGCAATAAACTTGTTCTCGGACTGTTTGTTGCGACCTTTATTTACGCGCTTCTCATACTCGCTTCGGTCGATACTGCTCAGGGTGGTTTTGTACCAATATGGTCTATGTTTGTCAGTCTGCTACTGACAGTACTGGCAACCGGTGGGTTAATCTACTATATACACAATATATCGACAGCAATACAGGCAGACCATGTCATTGCGCTAATCGGGGAGGAGCTCAATAACGTGATCGATACCATGTTAGTTCCATTCGAGCATTACGGTAATTCAGCTCCCCTGACTCATAAGCAGGAGTGGTCGGTTCAAAAGCAAGGGCTAAAAAGGTTGCCCATCTACTCAGCTAAAAGCGGCTATCTTCAAGTTATTGATTACAAAGCTCTTGTGTCTTTTGCTACTGAACATAATGTGTTCCTGGAAATTGATAAGCACGCCGGACACTTTGTTATCGAAGGTTCATCAATCGGCAGTTGTTATGCATACGAAAATATTTCTGATGCAACGGCCGCACAGATATTAAGCCTGGTCATTTTCGGACGACAACGGACGCCCGTTCAGGATGTTGAATTCTCGATTATGCAATTGCTGCAAATCGCGTTGCGCGCTCTGTCGCCCGGTATAAACGATTCTTTGACAGGGATAACCTGTATCGACTGGCTGAGTGCAGCGTTGGGACGTATGTCAGGCTGCGCATTTCCACCTTCTTGTTTTCGCGATCCTGTCGGAGTGTTACGTGTCGTTAGCAACGGTTTTAGTTTTGAAGGTGCTGTCAACTCGGTCTTTGATCCGCTTCGGCAAAGCGCCCGCGGTAACGAGATGGTGACAATCCGTTTACTGGAGGTGCTGGAACACGTTATAGGGGTCGCCAAGAAGGTTGACTATTGTGCTGTCTTATTAGCTCAGGCTGAGTTGATTCATGAGGCGGCTATCGAGTCCATACCTGGTAGATCAGACCGTAAAGTGGTGACTGATTGTTTTGCGCGTTGCCAGCTTGCTTTTGAAAACACTGAACGCGTGTTGTTAGGTTCCAGCTGAATTAGCATTTTAATGATCCAACTGAATATGGGTATGATGTTAGTGATCCATTAGTCACGCTAGTCATAAAGTAATGCGGAGGCCCTCGTTTAACAAGGTATATTTAATTAGTGACTTAATTCGATTTCTTGCATCACTTCTGAAGTGATGTGACCGTCTTTATCGTACGACAACTCAACAAATTGTAAAGAATGTTCTTTATCAATCGTTAGCAGTGTGGTGCACCGGGTACCGTAATTTTCGCCTATTATAAATATGGTCGATAAGAACCGTTCAAACTCCAGTCCGACACCCGTATGAGGTAGTTGTGTGTCGAGCGGTTGTTTTTCTGATTGCATGATGTTTATCAACTCAAGGGGGTCGATAGAAGCACTGTCTAGTGCCTGTTTGAGCTGCTCGCATCCGGTAGTTACTTTTGGCCATGGTGTATCAAGACTGGCATTGCTTAAACCGTGAATACCTGGTTCAACTTGCTTTGCTTGATGCGTATCGCTGGAGTAGTGCCATAAGCCGGTTTTGTCGAATAGTAATAAATTAAACAGGCCGTAACCAGTATCATTTAATTTTAACCCATCTAAAAACTCGGGCGCTGTTAGTTGGCAGCTTAGGAAATCGTTAATTATGTGCCCTCTGGAAAGCTTATTATCTTTGCCGAAAGGGGGTTTGCGAATGTTGGTGACAGCAGCAAGGCGACCAGCCGTATCAACGCTCAACCAACTACCGCCGGCAACAGAGTCAATGCCACCAAAAATATGAGGATGATCTATCCAATAGTCAGCCGGTATGGCTTGCCGTTGGTGGTATTCATCACGATTTGCCAAAAACAGCAATTTGTAATGTTCGTTTGGCTGGTATTTAAACAGTATTAAACACATGATTGAGTTGATTTAGCCCTTATTAAGTGTTGCTTTCTATCAAACACTGTCGTCCAAGACCTGTCAATAATAACCATGAAATGCTAAAATAACGGGCTGAAATTGTTAGTTTTGCTTACTTAAAAGCATTGATTTTAATCCTGGGAGTTAAATATGTTAGAAGAATATCGCAAACACGTCGCTGAGCGTGCAGCTCTGGGTGTTGTGCCTAAACCATTAAATGCTGATCAAGTTGCAGGACTTGTTGAGTTACTAAAAAATCCGCCAGCAGGCGAGGGCGAGTTTTTACTTGACCTGATTACTAACCGTGTGCCGCCAGGTGTTGATGAAGCAGCGTATGTAAAAGCTGGGTTCTTAGCGGCTATTACAACTGGCGAGGCGTCATCACCATTAATTGAAGCGAGTAAAGCGACACAATTATTAGGCACTATGCTTGGTGGTTACAATATTTTGCCATTGGTTAATTTATTAGATAACGCTGAACTGGCAGAAATGGCCGCCGATCAACTGTCACATATTTTATTGGTATTTGACGCTTTTCATGACGTACAGGAAAAAGCTGAAGCGGGTAATGCTGCGGCTAAACGCGTTATGCAATCATGGGCTGATGCCGAGTGGTTTACCAGTAAACCTTCTTTAGCTGAAAAGTTAACCGTAAAAGTGTTTGAAGTAACGGGTGAAACAAATACCGATGATTTGTCACCGGCACCGGATGCATGGTCTCGCCCTGATATTCCTTTGCATGCATTGGCAATGTTGAAAATGCCTCGCGAAGGGATTAACCCTGACGTACCTGGTGAAACAGGGCCGATCAAACAAATCGACGAAATGGAGAAGGATGGTATTCCTTTAGCCTACGTTGGTGATGTTGTCGGTACTGGTTCTTCACGTAAATCTGCTACCAACTCAGTGTTATGGTTTATGGGCGACGATATCCCTTATGTGCCTAATAAACGCGGTGGCGGCGTGTGTATTGGCGCTAAAATTGCGCCGATTTTCTTTAATACGATGGAAGATTCAGGCGCTTTGCCGATTGAAATGGACGTGACGCATTTACATATGAATGACGTTATCGACATTTTTCCGTACGAGGGTAAAGTCACCAAAAGCGGTACCGATGAGGTGCTCGCTGAGTTCAAATTAAAATCAATTGTACTACTTGATGAAGTAAAAGCCGGTGGTCGAATTCCTTTGATTATTGGTCGCGGTTTAACACTTCGTGCACGTAAAGCACTTGGCCTTGCTGCATCTGAGGTATTCCGTATCCCTGAGTCGCACGAAGATAGCGGCAAAGGTTACACCTTAGCGCAAAAAATGGTCGGTAAAGCCTGTGGTGTTGCCGGTGTACGCGCTGGCGTTTACTGTGAACCTCATATGACTACCGTAGGATCGCAAGATACAACAGGCCCGATGACGCGTGACGAATTAAAAGACTTGGCCTGTCTGGGCTTCTCAGCCGATTTGGTGATGCAGTCTTTCTGCCATACCGCTGCGTATCCAAAACCGGTAGACGTGGTCACTCACCATACCTTGCCTGATTTCATCATGAATCGCGGCGGTGTTCCTTTACGTCCCGGTGACGGCATAATCCATTCATGGTTAAATCGCATGTTATTACCTGATACGGTCGGTACCGGTGGCGATTCGCATACCCGTTTCCCACTAGGTATTTCATTCCCTGCGGGTTCTGGCTTAGTCGCGTTTGCCGCGGCAACGGGCGTAATGCCATTGGATATGCCTGAATCAATTTTGGTTCGTTTCACTGGTAAAATGCAGCCGGGCATTACCTTGCGTGATATGGTCAATGCCATCCCATTAGCAGCCATCGAAAAAGGCCTGCTTACGGTTGCTAAAGAAGGCAAAGTAAACGCTTTCTCGGGTCGAGTTCTAGAAATTGAAGGCTTACCAGATTTAAAAGTAGAGCAGGCATTTGAATTATCTGATGCTTCTGCAGAGCGTTCAGCCGCTGGTTGTACGATCAAACTAGATAAAGCACCGATCATTGAATACCTAAATTCAAATATCACCATGTTGAAGTGGATGATTGCAGAAGGCTACGGTGACGTGAGAACAATTGAACGTCGTATCAGGTCTATGCAGGAGTGGTTAGCTGATCCTCAATTGATGGAAGCTGATGCCGACGCTGAGTACGCTGAAATCATCGAGATTAATATGAGCGATATTCATGAGCCTATTCTTGCTTGTCCAAATGATCCTGATGACGTGAAGACACTGTCAGAAGTTGCGGGTACTCATATTGATGAAGTGTTTATCGGTTCTTGTATGACTAATATCGGCCACTTCCGCGCAGCGGGTAACTTACTGCAAGAATTTGGCGGCGTATTACCAACTCGTTTATGGATTGCTCCACCTACAAAAATGGACGCGGCGCAGTTAACCGAAGAGGGTTACTACTTTACTTACGGCGTTGCGGGTGCACGTACTGAAATGCCAGGCTGTTCGCTATGCATGGGTAACCAGGCGCGTATTGCGGAAAAATCAACCGCCATTTCAACTTCAACACGTAACTTCCCAAACCGTTTAGGAACGGGCGCGTTCGTCTATTTAGCGTCTGCTGAATTGGCGGCGATTGGTGCGATTTTAGGAAGAATTCCTACCAAGGACGAATACATGGAATACGCCAAAAAGATTGATACGATGGCAGCAGAAACGTACCGTTATTTGAACTTCGATAAAATGGATTCGTACCAAAAAATTGCTGATACCGTTGAGCTTGCTGTAAACGCTTAACCATCACGCTTAGTACAAAAAAGGCGCTGTAAAAACAGCGCCTTTTTTGTAGTACTAAACCGTGGTTTTATCTATTTGATTAATTTAATAGAACCATTAACAGTGACTTGAATGCTTGATGAATTCGGCTGTAGGTTCGCGGGCGCCGATTCAGCCAGCATAGAATTGTTCATCAATCGCGCCTTGGCGTAAAGCATAGGGGGGCTTTGATTTTGGCCGTTGATGTTAATTTGCTGGATAAGGTATTTAGTTTTATCAAAGGCCTTAGTAATTACCTCGGCTTGTTGTTTGAAATTAGCGATAGCCTGGGTTATTAGTTGAGCATTTACTGCGTCGAGTTTTTCCTTGGAAACCTGGTAGCGCAAAGATTTAATCAATAACTTTTTTTGTAATAAGCCAATCAGTTTTCCAAGTTCAGCGCTATTTTTGCTTTCAAGCGTTATCATTTGCGTGCCGCGCCATGCCCTAAAGATATTTTTATTGTAAAGTTGATGCGTGGTATATGAACCGCCTTTTACTTTAACCGTTTTGTAAGGTTTGGCGTTATCGAGTGCCCAGGCCATTTTCTTATTGATTTGTGTGGCTAACTCGGCGGGGTCATGATTTTCTGCTTCCACCGCTACCACAGCCAGCATCGTATCGGTATCAACCTCAACACTGGCAGAGGCCTGTAAATTAACGATTCCATCCAGTTGTGCCTCGTGTGCTAAAGCGCTATGAGATAGTGTTATTAACGTGAGTAAAACAATCCATTTATTCATACCTAATCCCCGTTTATTTCATGTGTTGAGCAAACTATAGTTCTTTATTATGAAGCTTGGATGAATGTTGAGGCTAGTGGTTCTCTAAGCGATTTAGGCCGTTTAACGCAGCTACGCGATAGGCTTCTGCCATGGTGGGGTAGTTAAAAGTTGTATTGGTGAAATACAGTAAAGAATTTGCTTCGCCGGTTTGCGACATGATCGCTTGCCCAATATGAACAATCTCGGCTGCCTGATCACCAAAACAATGAACGCCCAAAATTTGTAGTGAGTCTGAATGGAATATTATTTTTAATAAACCCTGAGTTTCCCCCGTTATTTGCGCGCGAGCTAGTGAGTCGAAGCGCGAGTAACCCGTCTCGTAGGGGATTTTTTGATCGGTAAGTTCCTTTTCGGTATAGCCGACCGAGCTGATCTCCGGATTAGTATAAATACCGGTGGGTATGTCTTTGATTAATTTAGAGTCGCAAAAACCATCGACGATATGGGTTGCGGCAAATCGACCCTGGTCATAGGCCGCACTGGCTAAGCTGGGGTAACCGATAAAATCGCCTACTGCGTAGATATGCTCTTTACCCTCTACCTGATAATGCTCGTTAACATTAATTTGCCCGCGGGAATTGGTCTTAATGGCGACTTTATCCAGCGCTAAGTCATTGAAATTACCGGTGCGACCATTGGCCCAAAGAAAAACGTCTGATTTTATTTTTTTACCAGAAACGAGTTGAGTGATAACACTTTTATCATCATAGCTAATCGATTCATATTCTTCGTTTGAACGGATAACGACGCCTTGTTTACGCATATCGTGACTGAGCGCGTGAACAATTTCGTCATCCAGAAAGGCTAGCAATACTTCCTGCGTGTTAATTAAATTAACCTTGACGCCAAGACCCTGGAAAATAGACGCGTATTCGCAACCAATGACACCAGCACCGTAAATGGTAATGGACTTCGGGGTGCGATCTAATTTTAGAATGGTGTCACTATCGAAAATATTCGGGTGATTGAAGTCGACGTCGTCGGGTCGATAAGGGTGCGAGCCTGGCGCTAAAACAAAAACATCAGCGCTTATTTTTTTGCTTTTTTCGCCATTGTTGGGTTTTATTTGCATGCAGTGCTCATCGATGAAACTGGCCGTTCCATGCAGTAAATCGAGATTGTTTCTTTCGTAAAAACTGCTGCGCATATCTACTTGTTTTCTAATAACATCGGTTGCAGAGCTTAATAATTGTGGGAAACTGAGCTGAATTTTACCGCCACAGGCTTCTTTAAACCAACGGTTACGATTGAACTGAATAACGTTTTGTACCGAATGGCGTAATGCTTTAGACGGAATCGTCCCCCAGTGGGTACAGCCACCACCGACGTCTTCGTATTTTTCAATGATAGCCACTTTTTTACCCTCTTTACAGGCTTTCATTGCTGCGCCTTCACCACCTGGGCCGGTACCAACGACAATGACGTCATAGTCATATTTACTCATAAACAACACTCAATATTATTTTTACAATCGATCGCGTAAGTATACAACAGATGCGATAGAATCCTGTTTTAGAAAATCTTATATACACATGTCTGATTTATTTTTTTATATCGAAAAAGCGTTAAATACCTCGTCTGTAGAGGAAACGCTTGAAATGACGCACAAGGCGTTTGAAGCCATCCACGCGGCTGATCAATTTGTTGAAGCGGCCGATAGAGTTATCCAGCCCATTGACCAAGTGGGCTTTCCTGATAAACCCTTATGCGTGGCACCGAGAGACTTGCCGCGTCGCCGTTTAGGTACTGAAGCCGGTAAACGTTCCTTTATCCACGCCATCGCACATATTGAGTTCAATGCGATTAAGCTGGCGTTAGACATTGCCTACCGTTTTAAAGGTCTACCGGAGCAGTTCTATAAAGACTGGCTATACGTAGCTAATGACGAATGCAAACACTTTAAGCTACTTTGCGCGCATTTAGCGACTTATGGCTGCGCGTATGGCGATGATCCTTCACACGATGGTTTATGGAGTATGGCCGTTAAAACGCAACACGATTTGCTGGCGAGGCTATCTCTTGTGCCGCGTTATCTGGAAGCTCGAGGTCTGGATGTAACGCCAGCGATGTTAGAAAAGTTATACGCGCAAAAAGATATGGCGTCTGCCGCGGTGCTCGAAGTCATTCTTGAAGATGAAGTAACGCACGTTGAGTACGGTACGAAATGGCTGGATTACGTTTGTGAGCAAAGCCACGTTGAACGAGAAAGTGTTTTCTTTAAGAATATAAATGAATATCTAAAGGGGCAGATATTAGGCCCATTTAACCGACCTTTACGTCTTCGAGCGGGTTTTACAGAAGCTGAACTGGCTGAACTGGAAAGGCTCGATAAGCGTCAGCAGCGATCAAGCTAGCTTGATGAGCTGGTAACCACTTTCGCCCCATTCAAGCACGCTAGCCTTATCGTCCCATTCTGCTAATACAAAACGTTGCGCTGGTTTATTATTCGCCTCGTGCGTATGGATGTCGGGACGGTGAGTATGGCCATGAATCAGCCTTTGTACGCCATGCCGTTCGAGTGCATCGATAACCGCTACCTGGTTAACATCCATAATATCTAAGGACTTGCCCGATTTATTTAAGTGACTTTCTTGCCGGTAGTGTTGCGCTAGAGCGAGTCTCTCTTCAAGTGGTTTTGCAAGGGCCGCTTGCTGCCAAGCGGGGTTATGCGTCAGCTGTCTAAATTGTTGGTACTCAATGTCGTCTGTGCAGAGCAGATCGCCGTGCATTAGCAGCGTTTGAACGCCGAATAAATCAATAAGGTGTTCGTCTTGCAGACAACTGACTTGCGTGTCGTTAAAGAACTGTTCGCCAATAAGAAAGTCCCGGTTGCCGGCTAAAAAGTAAACGCGCGTTCCATTGCCAGTGATTTTTTTAAGCTGTTTTCTGACCTGCTCGTTAGGCGGCGTCGTATCGTCATCACCGACCCAAACGTCAAATAGATCGCCGAGTATATAAAGATCAGAAACGCTTGAATCCAACGACTCAAGATAGGCCAAAAATCGTTGTGTGTTTTCCGGCCTATCTCGCGTCAGGTGTAAATCAGAAATAAAGTGAACGCGTTGACTCACGAACTACTTCATCATCTCTGCTTTTTCAATAATCACTTCTTCCTGAGGTACGTCCGTTGGGAACATGCCACCGCGGCCAGTTGGAATAGCGGTGATTTTATCGACCACGTCCATGCCTTCGGTAACTTTACCGAATACCGCATAGCCCCAACCTTGCTGAGTTTTGCCGCTGTGGTTTAAGAAATCATTATTTGCGTCGTTGATAAAGAACTGACCGGTTGCAGAATGGGGTTCACCCGTTCTAGCCATAGCAATAGTGCCACGGTCGTTTTTAAGGCCATTATCGGCTTCGTTTTCAATTGGGTCTTTAGTGTCTTTTTGCTTGTAATCAGCCATGTATCCACCGCCCTGAACCATAAAGCCAGGAATCACGCGGTGAAAAATAAGGCCACTATAAAAACCGTCTTCGACATAAGCGATAAAGTTCGCGACCGTTTTGGGGGCGGCTTCTGCGTTAAGTTCAATAATAATATCGCCTTGATTGGTGCTTAATTTAACTGATGGGTTGCTCATTTTTTTGGTATCCGTTGCGTAAAGTGAAGTTGAGGCTAGCGTTAGCAGTGCTCCTAGAAGCAGCGCTTTAATAAGTACTAGAGTGTTATTAATCATTAAATAGTCCCTGACGCTGAAAGAGCGTGCATATTATCTTTTTTTGACAGCTTTATAAAGTTCCTTATTGTTTTATAGCACCACCGTTATCAGTTATTATGCCCAGCTTGAATCAATGAAAGACGTATAGGCATGAGTGATTTACATATTTTCAATACACTGCGACGTAAAAAAGAGCGCTTTAATCCAATTATAGAAGGTAAGGTAGGCTTGTACGTCTGCGGTATGACGGTGTACGACTTTTGCCATATTGGACACGCCCGAGTAATGGTCGTTTTTGACGTGGTCGCTCGTTACTTAAGGTCTTTGGGTTATGACGTAAACTACGTGCGTAATATTACCGATATTGACGATAAAATTATCGCCCGCGCGATAGAGGCCGGTGAAGACTTTAGTCAGCTAACGCAGCGCTTTATTGATGAAATGCACCAGGATGAGGCGAGCCTAAACGTTTTAAAGCCCGACTCAGAACCGCTAGCAACTGAATCAATGGCCGATATTATCAGTATGATCGAGACCTTGATAGCTAAACAAAATGCCTACGTCGGGCCGAATAACGACGTGTATTTCGCTGTCGAGTCTTTCGCAAATTATGGCCAGCTCTCAGGTCGTCAATTAGACGATATGAATGCGGGTGAACGCGTTGATGTAGACGTGAATAAACGCAACCCATTTGATTTTGTGTTGTGGAAATCGACTAAATCTGGCGAACCGGCCTGGCCGTCACCGTGGGGTGAAGGTCGTCCAGGTTGGCATATCGAGTGTTCAGCGATGTCGACCCGATGCCTGGGCAATCATTTCGATATTCATGGTGGTGGCATGGACTTACAATTTCCACATCACGAAAACGAAATCGCTCAGTCTGAATCAGCGACAGGCGAATGTTTCGTAAATACCTGGATGCACAATGGCTTCGTTCGTATTGATGACGAAAAGATGTCCAAATCACTGGGTAACTTCTTTACCGTGCGCGATGTATTGAAACAATACCGTGGCGAAGAGATACGCTTTTTTGTGCTCTCTAGCCACTATCGCAGCCCACTCAATTACTCAGACGAACAACTGAACGAATCGCGTTCGGCGCTAGAACGTTTATATACCGCTTTACGTCATATTGAGCCGATATCGAATGATACAAAATCGGCTTATATCGAGCGTTTTGAAGCAGCGATGAACGACGACTTCAATACCGCTAAAGCCATTTCGGTGATGTTTGAGTGCGCTAATGAGATTAATAAACTTAAAAGTACCGATAGTGAACAGGCCGCGAAAACAGCGAGTGATTTATTGACAATGGCTGGGCCACTTGGTTTGTTAAGTCAAAACCCTGAGGAGTTTCTGCAATCAACCGCGGGTACAAATGAAGCGATCAGTGCGGCTGACATTGATGCGTTAGCCAATCAACGCTTACAGGCCAAGTCAGATAAAAACTGGGCGCTAGCCGATCAGATTCGTGATGAATTAAAACAACAAGGCGTTATTCTGGAAGACAGCGGTAAAGAAACCACCTGGCGTAGAACGTAAGTTGGGGTTTCGCAGAGCGAGAGTCGCTCTGCGAATAAAAATTAATTGCTTTGCAGCTCGGCCGCCTGCAGGGTGTTTTCGAGTAGCGATGCAATCGTCATCGGCCCCACACCGCCAGGAACTGGCGTTATCCAGCTGGCATTTTTGCTAGCCGATTCAAAATCTACATCGCCGGCTAACTTACCCGTTTCTAAGCGGTTAATACCGACATCAATGACCACGGCGCCGGGTTTTACCCAATCACCTTTAACAAAACCGGGAATACCGACGGCGGCAACGATAATATCAGCGCGTTTAACGTGTGCTTCAAGATCAACGGTACGACTATGACAGGTAGTCACGGTACAACGCGCCATTAAAAGCTCTAACGAGACAGGGCGACCAACGATATTAGAGGCACCAATCACCACGGCTTCTTTGCCTTCTAACGACATACCCGTGCTTTTTAACAGGGTCATAATACCTTTGGGCGTACACGACCTTAAAACCGGCATACGAAGCGCGAGGCGACCAATATTGTAGGGGTGGAAACCATCAACGTCCTTTAATGGGTCGATTGCTTCGATAACTTTTTCTTCATTAATATGTTCGGGCAAGGGTAA
>JBLIAQ010000018.1:0-17810 GCA_047634535.1 Cycloclasticus sp. | reverse complement strand
TCAGCGGTTCTGTTTGCTCAACCAACGCGGAGGGATGGGCGCAATTAGCAACGAGCAGTGCCTCAATTGATTTGAAAGAACTGTTTAGTGAACCGTTTCAACTAGATGATTTGCAAGGCCTGGTGACATGGAAACAGCTGAACGAGAGTTGGGATATTAGTTCAGATCATTTGTATATAAGTACGCCGCATATACAGGCCGATTCAAGGCTTAGGCTGAACTTGGCAGCGGGGGAGGAAAGGCCCTATATTGATATTCAAATGAATTTGGGTTCGGCACAAGCGAAATACGTGCCGCTGTATTTACCGCTTGAAATCATGCATGAAGAAGTCGTCAACTGGTTAAAAGACGCGTTTAAAGGTGGCCGTTTGCTACAGGGCGGCTTGCTGATGCGGGGTGAGTTAGCAGCGTTCCCGTATCGTGATAATGAGGGGGTTTTCCAATTTTTAGGTGACGCGGAGGGTGTCGATTTGCACTATGCTGATCAATGGCCAGACGTTAAAGGCGCAAATGCTACGGTAGAATTGAAAAACCAAGGTTTAACGATAGCTGCTACTAAGGCCTCGATAGCGGCTAATCATATTAAATCGGCCGTCATCACAGTGGCTGATCGGGTTCGTAGCTCTCATCTTGAGGTTACAGGGCATATCGACGATGAGTTAGCCGGTTTGTATGAGTTTTTTAAACAATCGCCAATCAATGATTCTGTGAAGGCATTGACGCAACGCAGTCGAGTCGAGGGGCCGGTTAGTTTAGATTTAGACCTTAAGATCGCGTTAAAACCGGGTATAGAATCCAGCGTAAAGGCGCGCGCATCGTTAGCTCAAAATAAGTTTACTTTGCCAGATCTGAATCTATCACTGGACAATCTCAATGGTGATATCCGTTACAGTAGCGACAAGGGTTTGACAGCAAAAAGCCTGCGAGCAAGTTTTTTAAACGAAGCGACGGCTATATCTATTGAAAATGTCAAAGAATCTACGCTCATTTCACTCGTTGGGGACGTCAGTATGCGTTCTCTGGAGAAAAAATACCCGGCCGATATATGGCAAAAAGTGTCGGGTAAAACGTCGGCGAATTTAGATATTCTGATTCCATTTCGAGCATTAAGCGGATCGGCAACCACCACGGTCAAACTAAAAACTAATTTAATGGGTGTGGAAGTCGATTTACCAGCTCCCATAGGTAAAGCTAAGGGTGTCACGCATGATTTAAATATAATGGCAAGCATCAAGCCTGATGCGTTGCCCGTCGAGTTTTCTTACGCAGATAAGCTGCAGGGTTCTTTTCTTTTTAAAGAGACTGTTTCTGATGGCTTTTTGCTGGATCGAGGCGACGTTCACGTTGGCAAAGCTAAAGCAAGTTTGCCTAAAACTGCGGGCGTTCAATTGTCCGGGGTTATTCCAACCTTAGATATTGCATTGTGGAAAAAGGCTTTGACTATAAACCAGCAAACGTCTTCATCTTCGCTACTCAATCAGCTCGATATAAAAATTGGCGAGTTACGTTGGAATCAAACCACGTTTAATAAACTTAAAATTAAGGGAAAGCATCAGCAGTCTGCCTGGCTAGGGCAGATAGATAGCCCGGTTATATCCGGCCAGTATGTTTTGCCAGATAGTTTTGGCGCTGGTAGCGCCATCAAGTTGAACTTAAACACGCTTAAGTTACCGACACTCGATGCCATTGAAGTCAATAATAATGCAACTCAACTAAGCCCTGATGACATTCCAGATATAGATTTGAGCAGTCAGAACCTTTTTATTGGCGAGTCTAATTTAGGCGTACTGGAACTTCAGCTTCGGCAAAAGGAAAAAGGTTTAATTATTCAAAAGTTAAGCTTAAATTCTAGTCGTGACGAGTTTCAGGCTAATGGAGCCTGGGAGAAAGACGGTGCCTCATCTCGTACGGGTATAAATGGCAAGCTGATTAGTAAATCATTAGGCGCACTGATAAAAGACTCGGGTATATCTTCTAACGTAGAGGGTATGCCGGCTGATATTTATTTTGATTTACATTGGCCAGGAGACCCGCAATCCTTTTCAAAAAAACACCTGAGCGGGTTTGCCGATATAAAATCTGAAGAAGGGCGGCTACTCGATGTAGAACCAGGGATAGGTCGTATATTTGGCTTATTGAGCCTGAGTACTTTGCAAAGACGCCTGCAGTTGGATTTTAGCGATTTGGTCGAAAAAGGTTTAGGTTTCGATAAAATAAAAGGCCGTTTTGTCGCCGTCGATGGCGAGGTTGAAACGAATCGTTTCTATTTAGAAAGCCCCTCTACGCGGCTGGATTTTGACGGCAGCGTGTCACTGGCTAAAGAAGAATTGGATCAACTAATTACCGTTACACCAAAAACGACTGAGGGCTTGCCTCTGGCGGGTGTTTTAGCGGGTGGGCCATTAGTGGGAGCGGCTGTTTTTTTAGCGCAAAAAATTGCCGGTAAAACGGTGAATAAATTCGCCGGTTATCAATATCACGTGACAGGACAGTGGAAGGACCCTGAGATAAAACAGCTGAGCCAGCCAGGGGGTAAGATTTTTGGTTTTATGGGCGGGGTTTTATCACCAGTTTATGACGCCACCATTGGGCAGCTACCCTTAAATAATACGAGCGCTAAAGAACCGAGTACCGAGCATGAGAAGTACTGACGAAATAACGGTTGCGGCCGTACAAATGGTTTCAACGGATCATCTCGGTGAAAACCTTGAGGCGGTCGAAAATAGTGTTAGAAAATCGGTAGAAAAAGGCGCTCAATTGATTGTGTTGCCGGAAAACTTTGCGTTAATGGCGAAACATTCAAAACAACTTTTAGCTATCGCCGAACCCTTAGGCCAGGGAGCTATCCAGCGACTTTTAAGTGAGTTATCAAAAAAATATCGATGCTGGATCGTTGCGGGTTCCTTACCGCTATTGTCGGCCAATAAAAACAAGGTGTACGCCGCCTGTCTGGTATATAACGATAGCGGGGAGCGCGTGGCTCATTACTATAAAATGCATTTGTTTGACGTCGATATTACCGATACTACAGGGCGTTACCGGGAGTCAGACACATTTATGGCCGGTGATAAAGCGGTGGTTGTAATGACACCTTTTGGCCTTATGGGGCTGTCGATTTGTTATGATCTACGGTTTCCCGAACTGTACCGACAGTTATTACAGCTGGGTGCAGAGTTTTTCGTCGCGCCCTCCGCATTTACCGAGCTGACTGGCCGGGCACACTGGTCGTTACTGTGCCGCGCAAGGGCGGTAGAGAATACATGCTATATGATTGCGCCTAATCAAGGTGGACAGCATATTAATGGCCGGACGACCTACGGGCATAGTATGATTGTCGACCCCTGGGGGGATGTCCTTGCCGAACTTGGAACGGGAGAAGGGCTCGCCATAGCGACATTAAATAAAACACACCTCGATAAGATAAGGACGTCTTTTCCTGCTACTCAACACGGACGATTTTCAACGACTATTAATGAGAAACTGAATGACTGATTTAATTCAACAAGCCGAAAATTTAATCCTTAAGCCGGTCGGTTTATCGCTGAGCGATATAGACCAGCTGATGGGGCAACTATTATCGAGCTCTATTGATCAGGCAGATATTTATTTTCAGTCCTCTCGAAGTGAATCGTGGGTACTTGAAGACGGCATTGTGAAAGATGGCAATTACAATATTGAACAAGGCGTTGGTCTACGCGCGGTCAGCGGCGAAAAAACCGGCTTTGCCTATAGTGAAGAGCTAGCGCTACCTGGTTTATTAGACGCGGCTAAAAGCGTTAAAGCCATCGCGCGTTTAGGTCAATCTGGCGTTTTAAAGCCAGCGTCACAAAACCATGTGCCAGCGTTATATGCAGCTATCGATCCACTGGCGATGATGAGTCGAGAAGAAAAAGTCTCGCTATTAAAAAATATAGATCAACAAACTCGACAGATAGATCGACGTATAGAACAAGTTATCGTTAGTTTAGTAGGCGTACACGAGGTGGTGCTAGTGGCCACCGAAGATGGACGATTAAGTAGTGATATTCGCCCCTTGGTAAGAATGAATGTGTCGGTCATTGTTGAGGAAAATGGTCGGCGTGAACAGGGCGGCTCGGGTGGTGGTGGTCGTCATGGCTATGACTATTTTCTGCAAGAGGACAGGGCAATGAATTACGCCCGCGAAGCGGTTCGTTTGGCGCTAGTCAATCTGGAAGCTGTGGATGCGCCTGCCGGTAATATGACCGTTGTGCTAGGGCCTGGCTGGCCAGGAATTCTATTGCACGAAGCGATAGGGCACGGTTTAGAAGGCGACTTTAACCGCAAAGGCAGCTCGGCTTTTAGTGGACGAATGGGTGAAAAAGTAGCGTCTGACTTATGTACCGTAGTAGATGATGGGACCCTGGAACATAGGCGAGGGTCCTTATCAATAGATGACGAGGGTGTACAGAGCCAGTGCACGACGTTGATCGAGAACGGCGTGTTAAAAGGCTATATGCACGACAAAATGAACGCCCGTTTAATGGGAACAAGCTCTACGGGAAATGGTCGTCGTGAGTCGTATGCGCATTTACCCATGCCAAGGATGACGAATACCTATATGCGCGCGGGACAGAGTGACCCGGGCGATATATTATCCTCGGTAAAAAAAGGCTTGTATGCGGCAAATTTTGCCGGGGGCCAGGTCGACATCACCTCTGGTAAGTTCGTTTTTTCGGCCAGCGAAGCGTACTTGATTGAAAACGGCAAGATCACAACGCCGGTAAAAGGCGCCACCTTAATCGGTAATGGGCCGGATGTTTTAACCAAGGTGAGTATGGTAGGTAACGACCTCGAGCTAGATAGTGGCGTGGGAACGTGTGGAAAAGAAGGGCAAAGCGTCCCTGTTGGGGTCGGCCAACCGACGCTTAAAATAGACGCACTGACGGTAGGAGGCACTCATGCCTAATACACTACAAGCGCCGCAAATGAGTAACGATGAAACCGAACGATTAAAGAATGTTGCAGCAGATATTTTAGCGGAAGCTAAAAAGCAAGGCGCAGATCAAGTAGAGGCATCTATTAGTGTTGGGCAAGGACTGTCGGTTAATGTCCGCATGGGTGATGTTGAAACGATCGAACACCATCGAGATCAGGGTATCGGCATTACCGTTTATAAAGGGCAGAAAAAAGGTTCAGCCAGTTCTACCAAGCTAAACAAGGCTGCTATTGAAGAAATGGTGGGTGCGGCCTGTGCGATCGCTCGTTACGCTGAAGAAGACCCCTTTTCTGGCCTCGCCGATAAAGAAATGCTAGCGACGGACTTTCCGGATTTATCGCTGTACCACCCCTGGACTGTCAGCGCCGAGCAAGCCATTGAAATGGCGATAAACTGTGAAAATGCCGCTAGATTTTATGATAAAAAAATCACTAACTCAGAAGGCGCGAGCATCCAGACGTTTGAAGGTACCCGAGTGCTGGCAAACAGCCATGGGTTTAATCATGGCTACCCCTCTAGCCGCCATAGCATGAGCTGCTCGGTAATCGGCGAAACGGACGGTAATATGCAACGTGACTACTGGTATACCGTCGCGCGCAAAGCATCTGATATGGAGGCCGCCGCTAAAGTGGGCGAAATGGCCGCGAAACGAACGGTACAACGCCTGGGCGCTCGCTCAATTAGCACCAGAAAGTGCCCGGTTATGTTCGCCGCCGAAGTGAGTGGTGGACTAATAGGTCATTTTATATCCGCGATTAGAGGCGGCAATTTATACCGCAAATCCACGTTTTTATTAGATAGCTTAGATCAGCAGATTTTTCCGTCATTTATGAATATTTACGAGCAACCACTACTGCCACAGGCGATGGGAAGTGCTTCGTATGACGCCGAAGGTGTGGCGACGTCTTATAGACGTATTGTCGACTCAGGGGTCGTGCAAGGTTACGTGCTCAGCAGTTATTCCGCGAAAAAGCTGGGTATGAAAAGTACCGCAAACGCGGGTGGCGTGCATAACTTAACGGTCGAGCCGGGCGAATTAGATTTTGATCAAATGCTGCGAGCGATGAACACGGGTTTATTGGTAACTGAGTTAATAGGGCAAGGCGTTAATACGCTAACTGGTGATTACTCCAGAGGGGCGGCGGGCTACTGGGTTGAAAACGGTGAAATTCAATTTCCAGTGGAAGAAGTGACCATCGCGGGTAATTTAAAGGATATTTTCAAGTCAATCGTTAGCGTCGGCAATGACGTGGACCTAAGAGGTAATACCCGAACCGGTTCTATTCTTATCAGCGAAATGACCCTGGCCGGGGCATAAACGATGGAGTTAAACGATTGTTTTGCTAAATCAGGAAAACGCTCGCCAGGCCTAAAAAGGTAAAAAATCCAATAACATCGGTCACGGTTGTTAAGACGACACCGCCAGCGATAGCCGGGTCAATATCCATTCGCTTCAGCGTCAGTGGTATGGTCGCGCCAGCTAATGCCGCGACCATCAAATTGATGATAATGGCTGCGCCAATCAGCAGGCCGAGAGAGCTACTTTGGAACCAGAGGCCTGTAATAATGGCCACTACGCTGGCCCACAATACACCGTTTAATACGCCGACTGCTAGCTCTTTACGCATCAACCAGCGCGCATTAGATTTGCCGATTTGATTGAGGGCGATACCACGAATAACCAGCATCAGCGTTTGGCTACCCGCAATGCCTCCCATGCTGGCAACGATCGGCATCAGCACAGCTAGCGCCACGATTTGTTCAATCGTCGCGGTAAACAAACCAATAACCCAGGCCGCTAAAAAAGCAGTGAACAGGTTAATCCCAAGCCACACCGCGCGACGTTTGGCGCTCCTGAACACTGGCGCAAACATATCATCATCTTCGCCTAGTCCAGCCATGCTGAATAAAGACCGGTCGGCTTCATCACGAATAACGTCAACGACGTCATCCACGGTAATTCGACCGAGTAAGCGATTGTTTTCATCCACCACCGGCGCCGAGACGAGGTTATGGTCTTCAAAAAACAGGGCCACTTCGCTGTCCGATAGCGTGGGAGATAACGCTTTTTGATCCGTTAGCATCGTATCACTCACGGAGTTTTTACTATCACTAGTCAACAGATCTGAAATATTCAGTACGCCGATGTAGCGGTCTTTTCTGTCAACCACAAATAGTTTATCTGTATTGGCAGGGAGTTGACCGCGTTGCCGAAGATATCTTAAAACAACATCGAGATTAACATTTGGCCGAATAGTCACCATGTCGGGGTTCATCAATCCGCCAGCGCTATCCTCGTCATAAGACATGACCGATTGCAGGCGACGCCGATCCTGATTTGACATGGAACGCACAACTTCATGCAATACAGCGTGCGGAAGATCTTCGAAAATATCGGCTAAATCGTCGGTTTCTAGCGAACCGACGGCGGTGATAAGGTCTTCGTCCTCGGTATGTTCGATTAGACCTGAACGTACCTCATCGTTAACTTCTACTAAAATCTCACCGGTTAATTCCGGGTTAATCAAGTCCCAGACGATTCGGCGATTTTTTGGCGGTATCGACTCGAGTAGGTTTGCTATTTCAGCGGGGTGAAGTTCATTAATTTGAAGTTTGATTTGTGACAGGGCGTCACTATCAAGGGCACCCGTGAGTAAACGCAGGTGTTCATGTGTGTTCTCGTGCTGAGGGGAAGCTGACATTTTTATAATTGAGCTCAGGTGCTGTAAACACAAACTATTCTAGCTGAATCTCAGTTAGGCTGCTTTGTTATTTGTAGCCCAAAGGTATCTGTTTTTTAGTGTAGCTCGCGGTGTCTGATCAGTGTATCTAAACCATATTTAGTTAGATGTTTCGCCAACTTATTGACCAGATAGACTGAACGGTGCTGACCACCTGTGCAGCCAATGGCAATGGATAGGTAGTTGCGGTTTGAATTTGAGAATTCCGGGATCCAACGGCTTAAAAATTGAGCGGTATCCTGCAAATACAACTGGACCAGTTCTGCATTATCTAAAAAATTAATGACCGCTTCGTCATTGCCGGTAAAATTTCTTAATGTTGGTTCCCAGTATGGGTTAGGCAGACAGCGGGCGTCGAATACAAAGTCAACGTCGTTAGGGGCGCCGTGTTTGTAGCCGAAAGACATAATTTGCAGCGATAAGCCATTATTGGTGTTAAGACAAACGCGTTCGCGAATAATATCGTGTAATTGGTGCACGTTAGTATGCGTTGTGTCGATTTGAATGCTTGCGTGACTCGCTATCGAGCTGAGCCTGTTAATCTCAAGGTCGATGGCTTCATCTAACGAGGTGTTGGCGTCAGACAGCGGGTGTTTACGGCGCGTTTCGCTGAAACGTTTTAATAAACTCTCTTTATTGGCGCGAAGAAAGATAATTTCGTAATTAATGTTATCTTTTCGTAATTGTTCAATCAGCTGACTGAACTGGTTGAGGGAGTTCTGATCGTTACGGGCATCAATACCAACGGCAGCCTGCTTAAAGACTGGTTGTTTGGAGTTAATTAGTAGTTTGGAAAATTCGGGTAATAGGGCGATAGGTAAATTATCAGTGCAATAAAAACCGGCGTCTTCCAAAGTATCCAGAGTGACGCTTTTGCCTGAACCAGATAGACCGCTAATGATGATAAGTTTCATTGTTTTATAATAAAAAGGCCGGCTTTATAACCGGCCTGTGTAAATTAACGGTGGGCGTTCAACTTCTGTTTGTGTTTGACGACCTGTCTGTCGAGCTTATCAACCAGGGTATCGATAGCCGCGTACATGTTTTCTTGCGTATCTTCAGCAAATATTTTGCTACCATTTAGTTGAATCGTGGCTTCTGCTTTCTGTTCCATTTTCTCAACGGTTAGAATCACGTGTACGTCGATAACTTTATCGAAGTGGCGCTCAATTTTAGCGAACTTAGTATGGGTGTATTCGCGTAAAGCATCGGTGATGTCAACGTGGTGTCCAGATAAGTCTAATTGCATATTACTCTCCTGTTGTGGTGACGACGAATGTCAAAGGATTCGCTTCCTCTGACTAGAAGGTGGGATAGATATAGATTCACGGTATTTAGCAATGGTTCTTCTCGCTACATTAATTCCTCTGTCGCTTAGTATAGCGGCAATTTTATTATCACTGAGAGGCTTTTTAGGATTTTCATTGTTGACCAGCTCTTTGATAAAAGCCCGGATCGCAGTGGCAGAGCATTCACCGCCACTATCGGTGGATACGTGGCTAGAAAAAAAGTGTTTAAGTTCGTAAATACCGTTAGGTGTGTGCATGTACTTATTAGTAGTCACGCGTGATATGGTCGATTCATGCATCTCGACCGTTTCAGCTATATCACGAAGGACCATCGGTTTCATAGCGATCGCCCCGTGTTCGAGAAACTCTTGTTGTCGATTAACAATTTCCTGCGATACCAGTAGCAGAGTTTCATTTCGGCTTTGCAAGCTCTTTAAAAACCAGCGAGCTTCCTGCAGGTGGTTTTTCATCGTTTGAGAGTCGGCGCTTTTATCCCCGCGTTTGATAAGGGTCTGGTAATAAGGGTTGATGCGAATATTACTAGCCACTTCGCCGTTGATCGATATTTGCCATCGTCCTTTGACTTTAGTCACATAAACATCGGGGGTAATATATTCAGTGCTCGCATCACCAATATCTGAACCGGGCCGCGGGTTGAGGCCTTGAATAAGCGTGATGATCTGCTCTAATTTTTCGTCGTCAATGCCCAGTTGCCGTTTTAATTTGGCGCTATCCTGTGAGCCTAAAGCAGCCATATGCTGACTGACTAACTCGATGGCTTCCTGTGCAAGAAGGCTATCTTCAGGCAGCTGTTTAAGCTGGATAAGCAGGCAGTCCTGTAAATTTAATGCGCCAACGCCGGGGGGGTCAAACGATTGCACTTTATGCAGAACGGCCATCACCTCGTCCAGCTCCAAGTCATCAATCTGTTCAGAGAGGTGCTGATGCAGCTGGATGATGTCAGACTTTAGGTAGCCATTACTGTCGATACTATCAATGATAGAGGTAGCGATGGCGCGGTCGGTTGCCGAAAAATTTGTCAGTTCCATTTGCCAGGTCAAGTGATCGTGCAGGGTTTGTCTGGCAGAATTAATGCTGCCAGGGTCGGGTTGAACCCCGTCTGATTGTTGGCTAGATACTGTTGAAGGAGTGAGGTCGTATATTTCATCCCAGGAGGTATCAATGGCGAGATCATCTGGTAACTGGTCTTGTGATCCTTCGCTAGTTTGTTCGTCTGATGCGGTGCTTTTTTTAGCAACCGGTTCTTCGTTGATAGCCGTTTCATCATCTGGAATTTCCAGCATCATATTGCTATCCAGCACGGTTTGAATTTCTTGTTGAAGTTCTAATGTAGATAGTTGCAACAAACGAATAGCCTGTTGAAGCTGGGGGGTCATGGTCAAATTTTGACCAATTCGAAGCTGTAGTGATTGCTTCATTGGCGTTGACAGATGGTGGAAAAGATGGGGATTTGATTACATCGCATGGGTGTTAGTTTAGACCATATTGGCTCAAAAATAAGCCTAATTTTAAAAGTCACATGCGAAAATCGTGCCCAAGGTAAACATCTCTTACTTCTCTGTGTTCAAGGATTTCTTCGGCGGATCCTTCAGTAATTACTGCACCGTTATTTAGAATATAGGCGCGATCACAGGTTCCGAGTGTTTCTCTTACGTTATGGTCCGTAATCAGTACGCCAATACCGCGGTCACATAAATGATGGATGATTTTTTGAATGTCGATCACGGAGATGGGGTCGACCCCGGCAAAAGGCTCGTCTAGTAAGATGAATTGTGGCTCGGTAGCGAGTGAGCGAGCTATTTCGAGGCGTCTTCTTTCGCCACCAGAAAGCGCCATCGCACTTTGGGCGCGAAGGTGGTTGATGCCAAATTCCTGTAATAGTTCATCGAGTATCAGCTGTTGCTGTCCTGGTGATAGCTCGCGTCGAGTTTGTAAAACAGCGAGTATATTATCTTCAACGCTTAGTTTTCTAAATATAGATGCTTCTTGAGGTAAATAACCAAGTCCTTGTCTGGCACGAACGTGCATCGGGCTTAACGTGATATCCTGGTCGTCCAGAAAAACTTGTCCGCTGTCTGGCTTTATAAGGCCAACTGTCATGTAAAAACAGGTTGTTTTACCGGCGCCATTGGGGCCCAATAAGCCGACCACCTCACCACTTTGTACGTTGATACTGACCTGATCGACGACTTTTCGTTGAGCGAATTGCTTACTGATGTTTTGTGTGCGTAAGGTGCTCATTGTTATTTGGCGGGTTGCATGGTTATTTTAACGCGCTTGCCACCGCTTTCTTTATCACCCGCTTTTACGATGGAACGCTTGCTGTCGTATACGATACGATCACTTGCTAAGGTGCTTCCGTCTTGCCATAAAGTTGCCTGGTTGATTAAGATCAAGGTGTCTTTGGAAACCAAATATTCAAAACGTTTTGCCTCACCACGGATTGGAGTTTGGCTGCCGTCGGGTAGCTGTTTGAATTTAACGGGTTTACCCGTCGCGATCACCTTTTCAGTGGTTCCACGCACGCCGTAAATAGTTACTTTATCGGCCATGATCTCCATACTGCCTTGAGTGGTAATGACATTGCCGGAATAAACGGTAATTTTTTTTGCGTCATCAAGGTTGAACGTATCGGCTTCAACTTCAACTGGCTTTTGTTTGTCCGAACTCAATGCCCATAAGGGTGATGAGAATAAAAATAAAAACAGTGCAATGAAGACGATCTTCATTTTATTTAATTTCATGGTGACCTCGTGCGTGCGCTAAAATTTTGATGTTAATCGGTTCGCGGAAGTGGGCGCGTAGACCGGTGCCTCGAATAATGTTGTTACCTGATTTGATAGTAACGAACTCATCGGTTTCAGCGAAGTCGTTAGCCATCTGGATGCGAAGATTATGCGTGTCGATTTCCATAGGTGCAATGTTTTTCATTGCGTCTCGTTTGATATTAACCGCTCCGTTTAACAAAATAAGCTCGCCATCGGAGGAAATGTAACCCGTTTCAGATTTAATATTCAGCTCAGGTTTGTCTGGGGAGTACATAGTCATTCTGGGCTCAGTCAATTCGGTGCTGTCATCATCAATGAAGTGTTGCATGTATTGCGCCTTGAGACGCTGTTTAGCTTCCCCGCTTAAGGTCATATTTAGCGAATCAAAATCTTTAAGAAAGTAATCGATCTTATGGCTCGGCTTTACAATGAGCTTGTCGGGTTCGGGTTCTTGTATAAAAGCTAACCACCAGCTGCCAGCAGCGAGTAGGGCTAAAGCGGTTTTTCCGAGGTGTTTCATGATTGAGGGTCTAGCGATCGGCAAATAATTGAACCGCAGTGACTAGCTTGTTTTGCGCGTTTAAAATGGCATCACAAACTTCGCGTGCAGCGCCATGCCCGCCAATGCGCGAAGTTTGCCCCTGACAGTAGGGCAGGATCGATGGGTTGGCGTCCTGTACGGCAATTGCCAGGCGTACGCGGGTCATAATTGCTAGGTCGGGGAGGTCGTCACCGACGTGCGCGAGTTGATCAGCGGTGAGAGTTAGTTTTTTAAGTATCTCGTTAAAGGCAGCTAGTTTATTTTCCTGACCCTGGTATACGTGCTTGATGCCAAGGTTTTTCATGCGCCGGTCGACTATGGGAGATGAGCGCCCAGAGATAATGGCGACATCGATACCGTTTTGTTGCAGAAGCTTTAGACCTTGTCCGTCTTGTGCGTGAAACGATTTATACTCGTGACCTTGCAGGTCAAAAAATAATTTGCCATCGGTTAATACGCCGTCGACATCAAAAATAACGCACTTTATATCCTGCGCGCGTTGTTTGAAATCATTGCTTAACTCAATCATGATAAACCCGCTTTAAGCATATCGTGCATATTGAGCGCGCCTACCAGTTTGTTGTCGTACGTCACCAGCAAGGCATTTATTTGTTTGCTTTGCATCAGTTGCAGTGCTTCAACGGCCAGTTTTTCTGGGCTTATCGTTGCGCCACCTCGTGTCATCACGGCCTGAATTTCAGTGGTGTGGATATCGGTGCAATTTTCCAGCATGCGGCGTAAATCACCATCAGTAAAAATGCCCGTTAAGTTTCCGTGTTGATCAGTAATGGCCGTCATGCCGAGCTTTTTGTCGGTCATTTCCAGCAGCGCTGTTCTGACCAGTGCCGTTTCTTGAGTGATCGGAATGTCAGCGTCCTTATGCATAATGTCGCTGACGCGGAGTAATAGCCTTCTTCCCAGGCTGCCACCCGGGTGTGAGAGGGCGAAATCTTCTTCTGTGAAGCCGCGTGCTTCCAGCAATGCAATAGCGAGAGCGTCACCCATAACAAGAGCGGCGGTAGTGCTAGAAGTGGGTGCTAAACCCAACGGACAGGCTTCTTTATCGGTGCTTGCGTCAATTGGTGCGTCGGACATAGTCGCGAGGCTAGACGCTGGATTGCCAGTAATAGAGATTAAGGGAATACCCAGGCGCTTTAAAATAGGAAGGATGGTCAGCACTTCCCCCGTTTCACCCGAGTTGGACAGCGCCAGTGCCACGTCATTTTTTGTGATCATGCCTAGATCGCCGTGACTGGCTTCGCCCGGGTGAACAAAGAACGCTGGGGTGCCGGTGCTCGCCAGTGTGGCAGCAATTTTATTGGCGATATGACCAGATTTACCCATGCCGATGACGACAATTTTTCCTTCGCATTGCAGGATTAATTCGCAGGCGTGCGCGAAGTTGTCGTCAATATGATTGGCGAGTTTAGCAATAGCCTCGGTTTCTGTTTTTATTACGGCTAAACCTAACTGCTTAAATTTATCTCGGTGGTTATTTTTATCAGGCATCTGCATACGTATTGGTTTAACTAAGTTCCGACTGAATCCAAGTATACCTTGCCAAGGTAAGCGATAAACAGTATTGCAAATAAAAACCCTTTAAAGCGCCCAATTTTTGGCTGTCCTGTAAAGCTGTATGAGAACAGAAGCAGCATGACCGTAAGGCCGAGCATAATCGGGAAATCTCGAGAAACCAGATTGCTCTCAATCGCCCCAGGGTGAATCAGGCCCGGCAAGCAAAAAACGGCTAATAAATTGAATGCGTTAGAACCGATAATATTGCCGACAGCGAGGTCAGGTTCTTTTTTAAGCACGCTGGCAATCGAGGCTGCTAGCTCTGGAAGACTGGTTCCAATCGCAATAATAGTGAGGCCAATGACCATATCGCTGACGCCAAAAATAACAGCGATGTTGACAGCGGCCCAAACCAGCAGCTTTGAGCTGGCTAGCAGGCCTATAAGGCCAGACGCTGAAAATAAAATGGCTTTCGAATTAGCCATGCCAAGCGGTATTTCGCCGCTAAATTCAGCGGCAAGCGTATCGCTGTTTTGTTGTTTATTTTTACGCGCGCTTAGCGTTAACCAGTATAAAAAGGAAGCAAGGCCTGTTAGTAGAATAAGCCCATCAATGCGTGATAAATCCCCGTCAATCACTAACAGGTAGCTGGTTACAGAAATAGCCAATAAAACAGGTAGTTCGCGTTTAAGTAAAGTCGATTGAATGATGACAGGTGCAATAATCGCGGTGGTGCCTAATACTAAGCCGATATTGGCGATGTTAGAGCCAATAGCGTTTCCCATTGCAAGCCCGGTGTTCCCCTGTAACGAAGCTATTGCGGAAACCAGTATTTCGGGCGCTGATGTACCCAGACCAATAATGGTTAGGCCGATAATAAGTGGCGAAACGCCGAAATTACGGGCGAGAGCCGATGAGCCTTTGACAAAAAAATCAGCGGAAAAAATTAAAAATACAAAGCCGACCAATAACGCAGCTAGATTAATTAGCATGAGAGTGAGATGAACCTGAAATAACTAAAATTGAATTTATTGTCGCATGAAATGGTGAATAGCCAATAGAATTAAGCCGTAAAACTTGGAAGGAAAAATGATTTTTATTTAAAATAATAGAAGTTCGGATTGACGTGCAATAATAAGGTAAGGACAATGCCTGATCTTATTTATAGTGCTGATGGGGCTATAATTTTAGAGGGAAAACTGAAAAACAGGTAAACCTAAGTGACCGAAAATAAGCCATTAATAAAAATTAGAAATGTACATTTTTCTCGCGGCTCAAAACTTATTTTTGACGGCATCGATATGGACATTCAGCGCGGTAAAGTCACGGTCATTATGGGCCCCAGCGGAACTGGCAAGACGACGCTATTGAAAATAATCGGTGGTCAATTAAGGCCATCTTCTGGTTCGGTAGAAGTGGATGGGGAAAACGTTCATAAACTGACGCATCGTCAACTTTATCAGTTGCGAAAAAGAATGGGGATGCTGTTCCAAAGTGGCGCCTTATTAACCGATATTTCAGTATTTGAGAACGTTGCTTTTCCCTTGCGCGAACATACTGATTTGCCAGAGCCCATGATTCGGCACCTAGTATTAATGAAGTTACAGGCTGTTGGTTTGCGTGGTGCAAGAGATCTGATGCCATCTGAATTATCTGGTGGAATGGCCAGGCGCGTCGCGTTGGCCAGAGCGATCGCATTAGACCCAATGATGATTATGTATGACGAGCCGTTTACTGGTCAGGACCCAATATCCATGGGTATTCTGGTTAAGCTTATAAAACTATTGAATGACGCCCTGGATCTAACTAGCATCGTCGTGTCGCATGACGTTCGCGAAGCGTGCGCCATTGCAGATTATATTTATTTGGTCTCGGGCGGGAAGGTAATCGAACACGGCTCGCCGGAGCAGTTGGCGAATTCGGATTCCGAGTGGTCACAACAATTTATGCAAGGACTCGCTGACGGGCCGGTGCCTTTTCATTACGCAGCGAAAGACTATGCGAAAGATCTATTGGGTGTTGAGGTATGAGCATGCGGGCAGGTGGGTTATGTTAGATTTTTTTCAGCGTTTAGGCGCTTCTTCAATCGGTGTATTAGAGCGCTTAGGGCGTGGATCTGTTTTCTTTATAAATATTTTGCTGAGCATACCGAGTGTTTTAATTAGACCGCGTTTGTTGGTCGCGCAGCTATACTCAGTGGGTGTACTTAGCTTTTCTCTGATCGTTATTTCGGGTCTCTTTGTTGGCATGGTGCTGGCCCTGCAGGGGTTTTACACCTTGTCAGATTTTGGCGCCGAAGGCATGTTAGGCGTTATGGTGGCGGCGTCATTGGTAAGAGAGTTAGGCCCAGTTGTGGCGGCGTTGTTGTTTGCGGGTCGGGCGGGTTCTGCACTAACGGCCGAAATAGGTCTGATGAAGGCAACCGAGCAATTGTCGGGTATGGAAATGATGGCGGTAGATCCTGTGGCGAGAATTATCGCGCCTCGGTTTTTGGCAGGTTTGCTTTCAATGCCACTGTTGGCCACTTTATTTAGCGCGATAGGCGTATTAGGTGGGTATTTTATCGGCGTCGGCCTATTGGGTATCGATGAAGGCGGTTATTGGTCACAAATGCAATCTAAAATTGATTTTCACGAAGATATTTTAAATGGCCTGATCAAAAGTGTTGTGTTTGGTTTGGTGGTGACGTGGATCGCTGTTTTTGAAGGTCATGATGCCATACCAACTTCAGAAGGGGTTAGTAGAGCGACGACAAGAACGGTGGTTCACTCTGCATTCGCTGTTTTATTGTTGGATTTTATTTTAACTGCATTGATGTTTGGAGATATTTAATATGCATATATCAAGATCGATTGAAATTTTAGTAGGCTTATTCGTAGCGATAGGCTTGGTGGCAATGTTTTTTCTGTCTATGCAAGTGAGCAACTTGAGTAGTATCAATGGCGAAGATGGCTATGACATTAAGGGCTACTTTGAAAATATAGGCAGCTTGAAAGTTCGCGCACCCGTTTCGATGGCAGGTGTTAATATAGGCAGAGTATCGGCGATTAACTTTGACTCGGAATCTTTTGAAGCGGTAGTAACGATGACGATAGACGCCAAATACAATAAATTACCTGCAGACACAAGTGCCAGTATTTTAACGGCAGGACTGTTGGGTGAGCAATATATTGGACTTTCAGCTGGTGGCGAAGAAGAGCCGTTGAAAGAAGGTAGTAAGCTGGAGTTGACGCAATCGGCATTAGTTTTAGAACAGATTATTGGGCAATTCCTGTTTAATAGTGATAGCAAAGAAAAGAAATAATTTACAAAACACTGGATAAGCAATGAAGGCCACGCAATTAAAAAAATTGGACACGGGTGAAATACAGGTGTCGGGTATGCTGGGCTTTGCTGACGTAGCTGCATTATTAAAAACATCTATGGGCTTATTTGATGGTCAACTGGCTTTGGTTTTTGATCTCGAACGGGTCGAAAAAACCGATAGTGCTGGCCTCGCTCTACTACTAGAGTGGATGGCGCTAGCGCGGAAATCTGGGCAAAGTATCGCGTTCAAAAAAATCCCGAAACAAATGCTTGAAATTGCACACGTCAGCGGTCTTGAAGAGATTTTGCCCGTCGTTTAGCAAAGTCAAAATATAACATGGTAGGAATATAAAAGAATGGACAAACTGATTATTCAGGGTGGTGTGCGACTATCGGGCGAAATACGTATTTCTGGCGCAAAAAATGCGGCCTTACCCATTTTGGCAGGAGCTTTATTGGCCGAAAACCCCGTTGTTATTGGGAATTTGCCGCACCTTCACGATATTACAACCACGATGAGCTTATTGGGGCAGATGGGCGTGCAATTGTCGGTGGATGAGAAAATGAGAGTAGAGGTAGATACTTCTACGATTACGAATTTTAAAGCACCTTACGAGCTGGTGAAAACCATGCGCGCATCGATTATTGTGTTAGGCCCATTATTGGCGCGTT
>JBLIAQ010000017.1:0-18229 GCA_047634535.1 Cycloclasticus sp. | reverse complement strand
ATTTTGGCGAAAACTATCTCCAGGAGGCCTTACAAAAACAGCGGCTTTTAGCGCACTTAGATATCGCCTGGCATTTTATTGGCCCCATTCAGTCGAATAAAACACGAGATATCGCACGCTTTTTTAGTTGGGTTCATAGTGTTGACAGGGTTAAAATTGCGCAGCGCCTTAACCAGCAGCGCCCGGCAAATCTGCCCCCTTTGAATATTTGCTTACAGGTTAATATTGATGAAGAAGACACTAAGTCTGGTTTTAAATTAGACGAACTAGCCGAAGTTATTAAACCGCTATTAGACTTGAATAATTTGCGACTTCGCGGTTTGATGGCGATACCGCAAGCTGAGAAGGGCATCGAGCAGCAACGCGCATCGTTTAAAAAATTGGCGCTGGCTAAAAATAAGCTGAATGAGCAGTTTGGACTTCATTTAGATACGCTGTCGATGGGCATGAGCGGCGATTTGCCAGCGGCTATTGCAGAAGGTTCTACTATGGTGAGAATTGGTACAGCTATTTTTGGTGCCAGGTTGAAAAGTACGGTTTAATAACGAATACATTTAAATTTAAGCAAGTGAAAAAATGAATAAACAGCAGATTGGATTTATTGGTGGCGGGAATATGGCGAGTAGCTTAATAGGTGGGCTCGTGAGTAATGGTTACCCCGCCGATAACATTACCGTGTCGGATTTAGACGCTGATAAATTAGCGTATCTGAGCGATATATTTGGCGTTAATAGTACGCAAGATAGCAATCAGCTGGTACTGCAATCAGATATCCTGGTGCTGGCGGTTAAGCCACAGCATATGCAGTCGGTCGCCGATATCATCAAAATATCTGTGCAGAAGAAAAAACCGGTGGTGGTGTCGATCGCGGCGGGTATTCGGATAAACGCATTACAGCGCTGGCTCGGTGGTGAATTACCCGTGGTTAGGTGCATGCCAAATACGCCTGCTCTCGTGAAGGCTGGCGCAACTGGGTTGTTTGCCAACGAAGAAGTAAAAGAAGAGCAAAAAGATCAGGTCGAATCGCTATT
This sequence comes from Cycloclasticus sp., assembly GCA_047634535.1. GTDB lineage: Bacteria > Pseudomonadota > Gammaproteobacteria > Methylococcales > Cycloclasticaceae > Cycloclasticus. Next base: position 17,198 of record JBLIAQ010000017.1, on the reverse strand, counting down.
GCGCGCGGTAGGCGTGACGGTTTGGCTGGCGGAAGAGGGTGACCTTGATTCCGTAACGGCGTTATCCGGCAGTGGGCCGGCTTATTTCTTCATGGTGATGGAGGCCTTGGAAGCGGCGGCCATTGAAGCGGGTTTGGACCAAAAAACGGCGCAATTATTAACCCAGGAAACCGCATTAGGCGCGGCAAAAATGGCTTTAGAATCGAGTGAGTCGGCCGCTGTATTGCGTCAGCGGGTGACGTCTCCAGGCGGCACAACTGAGCGCGCCATCGGGGTAATGGAGGAGCGTGGCTTACAGGGTATTTTCCGCGAAGCGCTGCTGGCGGCTAAAGAACGTTCAGTTGAATTATCTGATGAACTGGGAGAAAGCTAGTGTCTGCAGGCTACCTAACTAACCCACTGATTTTTATTATTAACGCACTGTTTGGCGCTTATATTTTTGTGCTAATTATTAGGCTGCTATTGCAATATACGGCCGCAGATTCGCGTAACCCCGTGTCGGCTTTTATTATTAGAGCAACTCGTTTGCCTTTACAGCTGCTAAAGCCCGTTTTCCCTACTGTTAAGGGCATTAATTTATCGGCCATCGTTTTAATGTTGTTATTGCAGATGATGGTAGGTTTTTTAATGCTGTCGGGAGCTGCCGGTGTGAATGTATGGGCCGTGTTTATCTGGAGCATAACAGAGCTGATTGATAGTATTATTAATGTATTTATTTTTAGTATTTTCGTGACCGTTATTTTAAGCTGGATTAACCCGGGTGCCCATAATCCGGCTGTCGACTTGTTGTATAAAATTACCGAGCCGGTTTTAAATCCTTTTAGGCGCTGGGTTCCACCTATCGGTGGAATGGATTTAAGTCCAATGGTTGCTTTGCTCGCTCTGCAGGTGTTAAAAATGCTGTTAATTCCGCCGTTATTTTCCCTTATGTAATGTCAGCCGCTTATTATTCGTGGTCAGGCGAAGAATTGGTTTTTAACGTATTTTTGCAACCTCGGGCTAGCAAAAATGCCTGGGTTGGCCTTCACGATAACGCGATTAAAATTGCTTTAACGTCGCCACCCGTAGATGGTGAGGCGAACAAGCAGCTCATTCAGCTTCTGGCGAAACGCTTTAGTGTTAAAAAATCGAGTATTTCAATCATCTCAGGCGTACACAATCGACACAAACGAGTTAGCGTGTGCGGCGCGTCACATTTGACCGAAGAATTTTTTAAATAACCCTCTATACTTTATCGAACGATTGGATGCGACGCATCTTCGATAAAAACAGGTGGTTAATAAAATGAATCTTGGCGAGCAATTACACGAATATACTCGTTGGAAAAAATCGATGGCAACAGCTATTGATAATTACCAGTGCTGGCTGGATGACGCAGGCCTCTGTGATACAGAGACAGAGATGCTGCTGATTAAGAATTTGCGCCTACTGGAAAAAGATAATATTACTATCGCCTTCGCTGCAGAATTTTCCCGCGGCAAAACCGAGTTGATTAATGCCTTGTTTTTTGCCTCGACGGGTGTTCGTTTGTTACCTTCCAGCCCTGGTCGGACGACCATGTGCCCAACTGAACTTTTTTATGACGAAAAAGAAAAACCCTATCTTCGTTTATTAGATATAGATACTCGGCTTAATGAAAACCCCATTGAGGATTATAAGAAAGACCCTAAGCAATGGACACATATTGAGCTTGATTGCGATTCACCGAAACAAATGCAGGAGGCATTTTTACAGTTATTGAAGACTAAAACAGTTTCAGCGGACAGGGCGAAGCAGCTGGGCCTTGACTGCACGAGTGGCGATAAACAAGTGAGCATTCCGCAATGGCGACACGCGCTGGTCAGCTTTCCGCACCCGTTATTAGAAAAAGGCTTAACGATACTCGATACGCCGGGGTTGAATGCATTGGGTAGTGAGCCAGAGCTAACTTTAAGTATGCTACCGAAGGCGCAGGCGATGATTTTTGTTTTGGCCGCCGACACAGGTGTCACTCAGAGTGATATGCATATGTGGGAGCATCATATTAATGCTTATAGGAGCAAACATCCGCATGGTCTGGCGGTGGTGCTGAATAAAATTGACACGCTGAATGATGAGCTGATGACAGAAGATGAGTGGGTGCAGTCGATCCATAAACAAACACTGGAAACGGCACGTTTATTGAAGCTAGATGAACAATCCATTTTTCCATTATCGGCAAAGCAGGCCCTGATAGCGAAGATTAAGCAGGACGATGAGGCGTTATCAACGAGCCGACTTTCAGCCTTGGAAAACTTTCTTTCGGACAGAGTGTTGAGCTCTCAAAAAGACATTCTTCAGCATATGGTCGTCGATGATGTCGTTGGCAATATGGAGCAGATGGTGAATACTTTAAGTACTCAGGTGAAAAATATCGTCAGGCATTTAGGCGAGCTACACAATATTTGTAGCCAAAGCGAAAATGCTACGGTAGAGCTGCTGCGGCTAACTCGAAAAGAACAGACGATTTACAATAAAAACCTGCAGCACTTAAAAACCAGTCGACATATTTTTAACTCGCAAATAACGGATTTATTACAGGTTGTTAACCCGATTAAAGTCAAAGGTATTTTTAATGATGGGCGAGAAAAAATAGTGCAAAGTTGGACCAGTGTTGGCATTCGCCATGGCATGCAGCACGCCTTTGATGAGCTCACTTTTTTGCTAAATGAAACGCTCATGACAACGCAGGCGAGTACGAATTTACTCAACACCATTTATAAAAAATTCAAAGATGAGCACGACTTGGACGTGGAGCAACCGAGCGCATTAAATTTCGAAGTGTATCAAGGCAGACTCGATCAATTGCTCCGTGAAGGCCTAGAGTTTAGTCACAGTTCAAATGCGGCTTTAACGGGGCAAAATACATTGGCAAAACGTTTTGTCGGTACGATTGGTGGCCAGGCTGTAGCCATATTCGAACAGGCTCAAGCGGATATTAATAGCTGGAAGTCTGCCGCATTAGCGCCTTTGATTAGAGAGGTGAGTGAACAGAAGGCGTTAATGGAAAGTAAATTAGACAGTTTGAGAAGTGTATCTGCAGGTAAAGAAGCGCTGGATGAGAAAATAGTCAACAACAAAAATCAGCAGGAAAGCATTGGCGTTAAGCTAGCGTCACTACAGGTGATTATCGATAATATTCGTTGCCCCGCTGAGCCGATAGATTCTGAACGTGTGTCTAGTGCAGGGCGTAGTTAGCGCTAATTTTTTGTTTTAAGTAGCAAATCCCAGACGCCGTGACCAAGGCGCAAACCTCGATTTTCAAATTTTGTTAGTGGCCGGCTGTCAGGCCGTTCGGCGTAGTCAGAGTTACTGGCGTTAACAAAGCCAGCGTGAGCTTTCAGTGTGAGCAACATATGCTCAGCATAATTTTCCCAATCTGTGGCCGCGTGGAAAAGGCCGCCTGGCTTTAGCCTTGAATGAATTAAATCTAAAAACTCCGTTTGAACTATCCGACGCTTATGGTGCCTTTTTTTGTGCCACGGATCAGGAAAAAATAATTGAATGCAATCGAGGCTATTTGGCGGAATGGCTTTCTGTAAGACGTCGATTGCATCGGTATCAAATAGGCGAACGTTAGTGAGCTCTTTTTCAAGGGTTAAGCGGAGTAAATGGCCAACTCCTGGTCGATGTACTTCGACGCCAATAAAATTTCTGTCGGGATTTTTTTCAGCCATTTCGGCCAGGCTCTCGCCATTGCCAAAACCAATTTCTAAGGTAACGGGGTGGTCGTTAGCAAATAATTCATTGGGGTTGATGGGCGTGGTTGGGTCTAGGCCGTATACAGGCCAACCGGTCTTAATAGCGGCATCTTGCGCAGGCGTTAATCGACCCTCGCGTTTAACAAAGCTACGGATACGTCGCAAAAAATGGGGTTTTGTATTGCTCATGTTTGAAGAGAGTGATTTAAATCAGGCCATCCATTGGAGATGAAGCAGAGGCGTAGCGACGACGGGGCATGCGACCGGCTAAGAATGCTTCGCGACCAGCTTGTACGGCTTTTTTCATCGCTGAGGCCATCAGAACAGGGTTGTTGGCGAGGGCAATAGCGGTATTCATTAAGATGCCGTGGCAGCCCAGCTCCATGCCGATTGTAGCGTCGGATGCGGTGCCGACGCCGGCGTCAACGATGATCGGCACGTTAGCGTTTTCAATGATAGTCATAATATTGTAGGGGTTGCAAATGCCCAGGCCAGAGCCGATAGGCGCCGCCAGAGGCATAACGGCAACACAGCCTATTTCTTCAAGGCGTTTGGCGATAATAGGGTCATCGTTGGTGTAAACCATCACGTCAAAGCCCTCTTTCACCAAAATCTCTGCCGACTCTAAGGTGGCGATAATGTCGGGGAGTAAGGTTTTTTCGTCGGCCAGTACTTCAAGCTTTACCAGCTTGTGACCACCGAGTAACTCTCGCGCAAGGCGGCAAGTTCTCAATGCATCTTTAGCGGTATAGCAGCCTGCGGTATTGGGCAAAATGGTGTATTTGTCGGGCGAGATAACGTCTAGCAAGTTTGGCTCGCCAGGGTTTTGGCCAATATTGGTTCTGCGAATAGCCACCGTAACGATGTCGGCGCCACTCATTTCGATAGCGGCCTGAGTTTCCGCAAGATTTTTATATTTGCCGGTACCAACGAGAAGTCTTGATGAGTATTTTTTACCGGCGAGGATGAAATCATCCGGTTGACCGCCACCAATCGCTTGTACTATTTCCACAACATCACCTTCATTTAGTTGAATTTGACCATATTGATCAGCCGGTTTTATTTCTTCATTGAGTTCGATAGCGATGCGTTTGCCAAAAAAACCCATTTTCTTAACGAGCTGTTCGAGCGTAGTCGCTTCATCGCAAGAAAAGCTGTCACCATTAACGCGAATATCCATGGGCTAGTTCGTTAATCGTTGACCGCGTCGAGTTTACCTTCGCGGCGGGTGCGCACGGCGGCGGCCAGTTCGCTTAGTAACTTCGTGCTGCTATCCCAGTCAATACAGGCATCGGTGATGCTTTGGCCATAAACTAGCTCTTGCCCTTCGACGGGGTCCTGGCGACCGGCGACTAAATGACTTTCTATCATCACGCCGCTGATGCGCATATCACCATTGGCTATTTGTTCGGCCACGTCACTTCCAACTACCATCTGGCGTTCATGTTGTTTGCTGCTATTAGCGTGACTAAAGTCAATCATCATATGTAAATTAACACCGGCTTTGCCCAGCTCATTGGCAGCGGATTCAACGCTTGCGGCGTCATAATTGGGTGCTTTGCCGCCGCGTAAAATCAGGTGGCAATCTTCGTTACCAGCGGTTTTAAATATTGCTGAATGCCCCTGTTTGGTAACAGACAGAAAGTGATGTGGACGACACGCTGCGCCAATCGCGTCAATCGCCACTCTGATAGTTCCATCGGTACCATTTTTGAAGCCAACGGGGCACGACAGGCCAGAGGCTAATTCACGGTGTGTTTGACTCTCAGTAGTGCGTGCGCCAATTGCACCCCAGGCAATTAGATCGGATACGTATTGCGGGGTGATAAGGTCTAGATATTCTGTTGCAGCCGGTACGCCCTGGGCGTTCAGGTTTAACAATAATTCGCGCGCAAGATGAACGCCTTTATTAATATCGAAACTTTCGTCAAGGCCGGGGTCGTTGATTAAGCCTTTCCAGCCGACCGTTGTTCGAGGTTTTTCGAAGTAAACCCGCATCACAATGATAAGGTCCTCAGCTAGGCTATCAATATAAGGTTTCAGACGTGCGGCATACTCGAGTGCGGCCTTAGTGTCATGAATTGAGCAGGGACCGATCACAACGAGCAAGCGGTCATCTTCACCGTGCAGTACCTTATGAACGGCTTCCCTGGCAACTGATGTTGTTTCAGCAGCGATATTTGTAATCGGCAGTTCCTGATGTAGTTGCTCAGGAGAGATGATCTCCTGCATGCTGATGATTCTGGTGTCGTCTGTTTTAATTGTGTTCATGGTTAAGCCCGTTGGTCGGCATCTCGAGAAGCCGTTAAAATATGTTAAAAAGGTTGAGAATGATACCTGTAATAGATTGATTTTACCTGTTATTTTTGATGAAAACACAGCGAATGCTGAGCAAATGTAAGAATATAAAGCATGCGGAAACTTTAGAGGCTGAAATTTATCAGAAATGATGGCTTGATGGTTCGTCGAGATGGTTTTTAAGAAAGCGTTTATTCATGCCTTGTTAATGAAAGACTGGTACTATTCTAAACCTAAACAATAGCTGTTAATGGAGACATAGTGATGGGGAAACTACTAAAAATAATTGGCGGACTACTGTTGTTGCTCGTGGTGGTGGTCATAGTCGCTCCGCTGGTGATAGACCCAAATGATTACCGCGATCAGATACAACAGGTGGTGAAAGAAAAAACAGGGCGAGACTTATTGATTAACGGCGACCTTAGCCTGTCTGTTTTCCCCTGGGTTGGGGTTGGAATTAACGACGTCAGCTTGAGCAATGCCAAGGGTTTTAAGGCAAAGCATTTCGCTGAAATTAAAGAAGCAAACGTGAAAGTTAAGCTGCTGCCTTTGCTTAGTCGGCAAGTTGAGGTTAGTACGGTTGTTCTCAATGGAGTAAGTTTAAACCTCGAAAAGAATAAGGCCGGAAAAACCAACTGGGATGATATGGCACAAGCTCCCGCTGCCCAGGATACAGCCTCCGATACCGCTAAAGACGGGTCCGCTGCAGCCTTTGGTGCAATTGCGGTGGGTGGTTTGCAACTAGCCGACGCTAATGTTACCTGGGACGATGCCAGTAAAAATGAACGCTATAGCCTTGCCGACTTAAATTTAACCACAGATGCTTTATCCTTAGGCAAGCCCATGGGTGTCGATTTGGCCTTCACCGTCGATAGCAGCAAGCCGAAAGCTACCATACGTTTGAAGCTCGCTGGCGATTTGATTATTAACGAATCGTTAAACAAGTTTGATTTTCAAAATATGACGCTGGCGATAGACGCGGCAGGCGAGCCAGTGCCAGGTGGTGCGATGAGAATAGATATGGCGAGTCATTTGGTCGCAGATCTGGCCGGTAAAGGCAGTTTAAGCTTAAACCCTTTAACCATAAAGTTTGATGATTCAACATTAACTGGTGATGCCTCTGTTAAAAACCTGTCTAATCCCGCTATAGGGTTTAACCTGGCGGTGGATTCAATCAACGTTGACCGTTATTTAACACAACAAGCGCCTAATGGCGGTAAAACTGGAAGCGGTACAAATATCTCAACCCCACCGCCAGCGGCAGTGGCGTTATTGCCCGTTGAAACGATACGCGGTTTGAATATTGATGGCCTCTTTAAAGTGCAGTCACTAGTGGTAAATGGTTTAACTGCTGAACAAGCCAGCGTAAAAATAATCGCTAAAAATGGCATTTTAAGAACCGAACAAGGTGTAAAGAAATTCTATAACGGCAGCTATGCCGGTCAAACGACCGTTGATGCACGTCAAAATACGCCGCTAATTACTGTTAATGAACAGGCGACGGGTATCAATATTGAACCCTTATTGATCGACCTGATGGGAGAGTCTTCGGTATCGGGTGTGGCGAATATAAAGGCCAGTTTAACGACCCGTGGTAACAGTATGGCGGCAATTAAGTCGACTTTAAACGGCAACGCTGAGTTTAGCTTTCAAGATGGCGCGATTACTGGGATTGATGTGGGCGCATTAATAAAACAGGCTGAAGCCGTGTTAAAGGGCGACCTCGCTGCGGCAATGGTTAAAGGTGAAGGTAAGACCGCGTTTTCAAATATGTCGGGTACGGCGCAGATCACCAATGGGCTGGTGAACAATAATGATCTATTGGTGACATCGGGGTTGGTCAATATCAAAGGTGCAGGTACAGCAAACCTGGTGAGCGAAAAAATTGACTATCGCCTGACGCTTCAGCGCACAAAAGCATTAGAGGCAAAAGAAACTACCGATACAAAAGACCTTAAAAACATCTTAATTCCCGTCAATGTGAAGGGAACGTTCGCTAAGCCGAGTGTCCAATTGGACGTGAAAGCTATTATGTTAGCGACGCAAAAAGAAAAAATTGAAGAAAAAAAGCAGGAACTCAAAGAAAAAGTGAACGAAAAACTAAATGAAAAGTTAAAAGGTAGGGCAGGTGAGTTATTAAAAGGCCTGTTCTAGCCGATCAACTTGCTACTGATGTCACAGGGCCTGAACAGTTTCAGGCCCTTGTTTTAAATTGGTTTGATCAATACGGTAGAAAAAACTTACCCTGGCAGCAAACGCCAACGGCCTATCACGTCTGGTTGTCTGAAATTATGTTGCAACAAACCCAGGTAACGACGGTTATTCCTTATTTCGAGCGATTTTTGCAGCATTTTCCAACACTTATTACACTGGCTAAAGCACCGTTGGATGACGTGCTTCATCTATGGTCGGGTCTGGGTTACTACGCGCGCGCCAGGAATTTACACAAAACAGCACAATTAATCGTTGCCGAACACAATAGCTGTTTCCCGCAAAGCGTCGAGGGTTTGGTCGAGTTGCCCGGCATTGGCAGGTCAACGGCGGGTGCGATAATGAGCCTCGCTCTGGGGCAATCGGCGGCTATTCTGGATGGTAATGTAAAGCGTGTATTGAGCCGTTTTTTTGCCATACAGGGTTGGACTGGAAGCGCCGCAACGTTAAAGAATTTGTGGCGGTTGAGCGAAAGTTTAACGCCCGCTAGTAGAGCTGGTCATTACAACCAGGCGATGATGGATCTAGGCGCAACCGTCTGCACGCGATCAAAACCCGCGTGTGAACAATGCCCTTTGATAGAAGGTTGTCTAGCGCTGGAACAGGGCCTCGTTGCGGATTTACCAACGCCAAAAAAACGCGTGAGTTTGCCGGTTAAAAAACGCTACTGGCTGGTATCGAAAAAGCAAAACGAAGTGCTATTAAAGCAAAGGCCGCCGGTTGGTTTATGGGGGGGCTTATGGGCTTTCCCAGAATTTGAAAGCTACGATGAACTGAGCCAATGGTGCGATAAAAAGGGGCTGAGCTTAAATCGAGCAGAACAACTGGCGGAAAAACGCCACACCTTTTCGCACTACCACCTGGATTACATCCCCGTTATTTGCTCTTCACCGCTTGTATCACTGTCACAAATAGCCGAACCGGATAGAACCTGCTGGTATCAGGCAAAGAGTCGTGTGAAAATAGGCTTACCAAAACCGGTGAGTGAATTAATCGCCCAGTTAACCAAGTAAGCAACCAGTCGAGAGAAAGCTAAAATGTATTGTCAAAAATTAAAACGCGAAGCCGAAGCGCTAGAAAAGTCACCTTTCCCAGGTGAAATAGGCGAGCGCATCCTGAAGAACATATCTAAAGAAGCGTGGCAACTTTGGTTGGCGCAGCAAACGATGATTATCAACGAAAATAGACTCACGCCGTTTGAACCAGAAGCGCGGGCGCTACTGAAGGCCGAAATGGAAAAATTTCTATTCAGTGACGATGCACAAGCACCAGAAGGTTTCGTTCCACCTGCTAAATAAGCTCATTTTGAACAGCAACCTTGACTAAATTCGTGTGCCGCTGTTTAATACGCGACCATATCTTTGATGCCCAGATAGCTCAGTCGGTAGAGCAGTGGACTGAAAATCCTCGTGTCGATGGTTCGAATCCGTCTCTGGGCACCATTTTTCCTGTTGTTAATTACTTAAATAAAAATCAAATTGGCTGTAAAGCCAACGGGCAAAGCCGTGCGTTAATTTTGTCAAAAATTCAAATGAGTTTTCAGTACTAACGTGGTTAAATTAGCTAATGTTCAATTCTAGGAGAAGCGATGATGAGTTTAAGTAAATTAGCCTTGCTACTATTAATTGGGATGTTTTCTGTCAGTGCGCTGGCGGATTATCAGCTCGATAACACCCAATCCTCGCTTCATTTTGTTTCTATCAAAAAAGATAAAATTGCTGAAGCTCATTCATTTCTGCGCTTGAGTGGAAGCATTAGTGCTGACGGCGCGGCTAAAATAATTATCGATCTGGCGAGCGTAGAAACAAATATTGATATCCGTAATGAGCGGATGAAGAGCCTTTTGCTGGAAACGGGTGTTTACCCGACTGCCGAGGTGTCTGCGATACTCGATGAAGCACAATTAACAGGCATAGCGGCGGGCAGCTCTGTTATATTGCCAACGGCCTTGACGCTTAATTTGCATGGGCACTCAGCGGCCATACAGGCGGATTTGCGCGTTACGGGGTTGGAAGATGGTGCCTTATTGGTGACGACGGTTAAGCCTGTCTTGCTCAGCGCATTTGATTTTAGCCTGGATGCGGGTATTCAAAAACTGATGGAGGTGGCCAAACTGCCTTCTATTAGTACGGCGGTTCCTGTTACCTTTACCCTGGTGTTTAAGCGCTAATAGAGCGGATATGGACGATTTATCAGAGTTTAATAAGAGCCAGTCGCAAGGCTTTGCCAAGATCGTCTATATTCTCTATTTGGCGAGTATTGTGTTCGGTATTACGAGCCTTATCGGCCTGGTTATGGCGTACATTAACCAGGCTGATTCACCAGATTGGCTGAAAACACATTATCGATTCCAGATAAGAACGTTCTGGATCGCCGTACTATATAGCCTTGTCGCGGGCTTTCTAAGTTTTATTTTTATCGGTTATTTCCTCTTGCCGTTGATCGTTATCTGGTTAATCATTCGCTGCGTTAAGGGAATGAAAGTGCTGCAACAGCGCCAACAGCATCCCGACCCAGATAGCTGGCTTTTTTAGCTTCTAAATAGTTTTTCAATGTCCGAATGCCTTGATTTTAGACGGCTTAATCAGCTGATTAATGCCGCGCTCACTAAAGACCAGCATACTTTCAGGCAACAACTGAAGCGCTTGTCGAAAACACCGGATAACGAAAAACTGATAGCCTTGTTAGCGCGCGTTGAAGAATCGGCGACAACGGCTGAACGGCGTCGAGATCAATGCCCGGTTTTAGATTATCCAGATTTGCCGATCAGCCATAAGCGCGAAGACATTGCGGCATTAATTGATCAGCATCAGGTGATTATTCTTTGTGGTGAAACCGGTTCGGGCAAAACCACCCAACTGCCAAAAATTTGTTTAGAGCTGGGACGCGGTTTTAAAGGTCAAATTGGTCATACCCAACCACGGCGATTGGCGGCTATCAGTGTGGCGCAGCGTATAGCGGATGAATTAAAAACCGAATTAGGCCATACGGTGGGTTATAAAATTCGTTTTCAGGGGAAGGAAAACCAGCATACCCTGATTAAATTGATGACTGATGGTATTTTGCTGGCAGAAATAAAGTCTGATCCGTTTCTCAGTCATTACGATACGCTGATTTTAGACGAGGCCCACGAGCGTAGCCTGAACATCGACTTCTTATTAGGCTATATGAAATGGCTGTTGCCAAAACGGCCCGATTTGAAGCTGATTGTGACTTCCGCAACGATCGATCCGGAACGCTTTTCTAAGCACTTTAATGGCGCGCCGATTATTAATGTCTCGGGTCGAACTTATCCGGTGGAAATGCGTTACCACCCGGTGGGTGCTGAAGCGGAGCAGAGCGATCGAGATATGCCGCAGGCGATTGTCGATGCGGCGGCAGAACTTCACCGTGAAAGAGCGGGAGATATATTGGTTTTTTTAAGCGGCGAACGCGAAATTCGTGAAGCGACCGATGCGCTTAGAAAACACCACCCACCGGGCTACGATATTTTACCGCTGTATTCCCGTTTAAGCGCTAAAGAACAGTCGCAAATATTTAAACCGCATAAAAAGCCGCGTATTGTTCTGGCTACCAATGTGGCGGAAACCTCGCTTACGGTACCTGGTATTCGCTGCGTGATAGATACAGGGCTGGCGAGAATAAGCCGTTTTAGCCAGCGCAGTAAAATTCAACAATTACCGATTGAGCCGATTTCGCAGGCCAGCGCCAATCAACGAAGTGGGCGCTGCGGACGTGAAGCGGCGGGTATTTGTATTCGCCTGTATAGCGAAGATGATTTTAAGCAACGGACAGAATTTACCCAGCCGGAGATTTTACGAACTAATCTGGCGTCGGTGATTTTACAGATGAAATCGCTGAGGTTATCGGACGTCAGTCAATTCCCATTTTTAGAATCGCCGGCCGACAAAGTAATACGCAGTGGAATACGTCATCTGCATGAATTGGGCGCGCTGGATGATGGCGAAAAATTAACCCTAATTGGCAAGCGTCTAACGCAATTTCCGCTGGATCCCCAGCTCGGCCGTATGTTGTTAGCGGCAGAGGAGTTTCGTTGCCTAGATGAGGCGCTGACGATCGTCGCGGCACTATCCATTCAGGACCCTAGAGAGCGGCCAATGGAAAAAGCGAAATATGCCGATGAGAAGCATAAGGCGTATCAAAACGAGAACTCAGACTTCCTGTCTTTTTTAACGCTGTGGAAAGAATTTCAGGCGCAAAAGAAGGTTTTGTCAAATAATAAATTCAGGCAGTATTGCCGTGAAAACTTTCTGTCATACATGCGGTTAAAAGATTGGGAAGATATTCGACGCCAATTACTCGAAGTGGTGAAGGGTAACCTTGGCTTAAAACTAAACAACAGTACTGCTGATGACGACGCTATTCATCAAGCCCTGTTAAGTGGCCTGGTCACCCGTATAGGCGTTAAACAGGAGCAAGCAGAGTACCTGGGCGCGCGGAATCTTAAGTTTTACATTCATCCAGCTTCATCGTTGTTTAAAAAACAACCGAAATGGTTAATGGCGGCCGAACAGGTTGAAACCACGCGGGTATATGGACGAACGGTGGCTGTTATAAAGCCAGAATGGGTCGAAAAAGCCGCGCCACATCTCATTAAACGCCAATACTACGAGCCACACTGGTCGAAAAAAGCGGGCCAGGCGATGGTTTACGAACAGCTGCTGTTGTTTGGCTTAACGATAAGTAAAGGGCGCAAGGTACCATTAGCGCGAACCGAGCCAGCAGCGGCTCGGGAACTATTTATTCGTAACGGGCTGGTTGAGCGGGAGATGATTTGCCATGCGCCGTTTTTTAAGAAAAATGAGCAGTTGTTGGCTTCTATAGAGTACGAGCAGCAAAAAGGCCGCCGGGTGGACTTGCTTATCGACGAGCAATTGCTGTTTGAATTTTACGAGGATAAATTACCCGCACAAATAAATAGCCTCGCGGCGCTAAATAGCTGGTTAAAAAAAGATCACAATAATGCCGCTCTCGAGCTAAGCGAAGAGGACGTTACTTCTAATGATAAGGCGACAGACCCGGATAACTTCCCAGATAGCCGTCTTATTAATGGCGTAGCGATTAAATTAAGCTACCGTTTTGAGCCGTCCCACGAAGAAGATGGCGTGACGGCTAATATTCCTTTGGCACAGCTCAATCAGCTGTCGAGCCAACCCTTCGATTGGTTGGTTCCTGGTTTATACGCGGAAAAGTTACAGGCTTTGATAAAAGGCTTACCGAAAAACCTACGCAAGCAGTTTGTTCCGGTGCCTAATTTTGTAGCGAGCTGCTTGAACGAACTGGACTATTCAGCGGGAGGGCTATTAGACACCCTGGCGAGCAGCTTAAATAAACAAACCTCATCAACATTAAAGGCGTCAGATTTTGAGCTAGACAAGCTACCCGCCCATCTGCGGATGAACTTCCATATTATCGGAGATAAAGGCGAAGTCGTCGCGGCATCGAAGGATTTTGCCGCGCTGAAGCGACAATATACTAAAAAAGCGGGCCAGCAGTTTCAGGCGGCTTTAACGAATGCGATGTCGATGTCGGGCTCGAAGAACTGGCAATTTAACGATATAGCCAAACATCATACGATCGAGCATGAGGGGCAATCTTTGCAGGGTTTCCTCACCCTGGTAGATGAACAAGATAGCGTCGGCCTGACCGTTGTGGATTCAGAAGAAGAGGCCGAAAAGTCGCATCAGGCGGGTTTGATACGCTTATTCCGTTTGAAATTTTCCAAGGAGTTGAAGCAGCTAAGTCGACAGTCTGCCATTACGACGGCGCAGGCGTTTAGTTATCAGCAACTAAAGCCACACCCTGAATGCGAACTCGACAAAGGCGAGGATATTTTTGATGACCTGGCTCACCAGTTGATGTCGAGCACGTTCCAAAACAAAGATATACGTACAGCAGAAGAATTTGATACGGCGATTGAACAGTTGGACGCGTCTGTGTATTCAACGGGATATGCATTAAGTGAAACGGTTGCAAAACTACTGACGTTGTATCAAAAGGTGCGGCAGGATTTGTCTATCTGGGAAGGTCAGCCGCTGCATAAAGACGTGACAAAACAGCTGTCTCGCTTGTTCTTTCATGGTTTTGTGCGCCACGTACCGGCAGAAAAACTGATGAATTACACGCGATACTTAAGGGCGATTGAAACGAGGCTGGATAAAGCAAAAGGCCAAAGTCAAAAAGACGCCGAAAAAGCGGCCCTAGCACAGCGTTATGAACGTTTGTTCTGGCAGGCGGTTAAGACGTCCGGCGAGCAGGCTGAGTCAGTTGGTTTTCGTTGGTTGCTAGAAGAATACAGAATATCTTTGTTCGCTCAGCAAATAAAAACTACCCAGCCGGTTTCTGAAAAAAGGCTTGAGAAAGCATGGGCGTCTCTTTATTGAATAACGGCTCTATCTTTGTTGAACAAGAATCCACGGCAGCACAACGACGGACCATAACTCGGTTTCACCTTTCGACCATAAGGATGCCTCTTCGTCAGAAACACCAGCCAAACAATTTTCCGCCACCCACTGCTCAATGATGACTTTATTATCGTTAGCCAGCTCTACGGCAGCATCTACCAGATCGAGGTCTGTTGAGACGCGCAGTAAATTACCTTTGGCAAAAAAACGCTCTAAGCCCTGCCACTCAATCATGGCAGTTTCTGCGTGTAGTGCGTGCCATTTGGTGCTTTTATTTTCCATAACAAGTATTTTACATGGCTTTGGCCGGTTTTTGATAAAGCTAAAACTATTTTATTGTTAAGATGAGCAAGTATTTACATATTAAAAGAAATCATATATCATTTAGGAATATATATATTCCTTTTTAATTTAACGGATAAAAATCATGGAAAACTTTACACCGTACACGTCCCTGGCGGGCGGTATCTTGATTGGTATCAGTGCCAGTTTACTGATGTACTTAAATGGCCGTATTGCGGGTATCAGCGGTATCGTCAATGGCATTTTTAATACCTCGTCTTTTAATGAAAAGGCCTGGCGATTAACATTTATAGTGGGCCTAATCTCGGGCGCTTTCGTATACGCCTATTTCTTTCCGTCAAGTGTTGAGCCGCGTGAACACGTAACGACAGCGTTGTTAGTTGTTGGCGGTTTAATCGTAGGCTTTGGTACGGCTATGGGCGGTGGCTGTACGAGTGGACATGGAATTTGCGGAATATCACGGTTTTCGTTACGTTCAATAACAGCGACCGCGGTGTTTTTGCTCAGCGGCATCATCACTGTGTATGTGGCTAAACAACTGGTTGGTGGATAATCATGATTAAAGCATTCAGTGCACTACTGGCGGGCGTTTTTTTTGGCGTAGGTTTGACACTCGCGGGCATGGTCGACCCAAATAAAGTGATCAATTTTTTGGATATAACGGGCAATTGGGATCCGAGTTTAATGTTTGTTCTCGGCGGCGCGGTAATAGTCACTACAATAGCTTATCGGTTTATTTTTGCTCAGGGTAAACCTCTCTTTGAGGCTGATTTTCAGTTGCCTACGAAGCTGAAAATCGAACCTAAGCTGTTGTTTGGTTCGTCTTTATTTGGCGTGGGCTGGGGGCTTATTGGTTATTGCCCGGGGCCGGCTCTTGCTAGTGTAGGGCTTAGGCCAGAGGAGCCATTAATCGTGGTGATATCGATGCTAGCCGGGATGTTACTGTACAGGGTGGTTTCAAAATAATAATCTGGACTGAAAATATATTTGATTAACAAAAAAGGCCACGCTAATAGCGTGGCCTTTTTTGTTAGTTCGAGCGCTTTTACCCAACGTTATATTCAGCGCCAACCGTTTGCCAGTGTGTTTTTAGGACAGGTAAGAGTCAACCTATCAACATTTTAAGCCCGACGACAATAAGAAGAAGGGAAAAGATTTTTTTTAGCGCATTTGTTGGCAGGATATGGGCCAAATGAACGCCAAGGGTCGCTGCAAAAAGGCTGGTACAGCTAATGCCAAGAAAAACGGGGATATTAATGTAGCCAATATTACCCACGGGCAAGGCTTCGGCATGTGAACCGATAATGATGAAACTTAATGCGCCGAATAGGGCGATAGGTAGGCCGCAAGCGCTACCTAAGGCGACGGCGTTTTTAATAGGAACATTATGCCAGGTCATATAGGGAACGGTTAGCGTGCCACCACCAATTCCAACAAGAGTAGACAATAAGCCCAATATGGAGCCGGCAATACCAAGGGGTAGTGTGGAAGGGAGTTGGCGGTGAGGTTTTGGGCTAAACTTAAATGCCATTCTAAAACCATTGAGCAGTAAAAAAGAACCAAAAATCATGGCTAATAGTTCACTACTTAGAAAGTGTGCTAAATCAGCCCCAAACCAGGCACCAATCGCTATTCCTGGTGTTAGCGTTTTTACAATAGACCAATTAATAGCACCGCGTCTGTGTTGAGCCAGTATCGATGAAATAGAGGTGATAATAATAGTAGCTAAGGAGGTGGCAATTGCGGTTTGCATGATCGTATCCGCTGGCATACTATGCTTATCTAATAACCAGGCGATAAACGGTACGATAACGATACCGCCGCCGATACCCAGCAACCCAGAAATAACACCAGAGATGATACCAAAGGCCGCACAATATAAAAAAATCTCAAGCAATGTAATTTATCCAAGTTTTAGAAAAGAGGGCTTGATTATAACGCGCGCAGGAATTTGCCGATGAAAATATACCTCGTGGGTGGAGCGGTCAGAGACCAACTACTGGGCGTTCCCTTTAAAGATCGAGATTACGTGGTGGTCGGATCAACGGTCGATGAGATGTTGAAAAATGGTTTCACACCTGTTGGAAAGGATTTCCCGGTATTTCTGCACCCCAACACAAAGGATGAGTATGCGCTCGCACGAACGGAACGAAAATCGGGGCTTGGTTACAAAGGCTTTGAGATTTATGCGTCACCTGATGTGACATTAGAGCAAGACCTGCAGCGGCGAGATTTGACCATC
>JBLIAQ010000016.1:0-18295 GCA_047634535.1 Cycloclasticus sp. | reverse complement strand
AATAACATCCTGAAAAAAAACAAAGCGGCTAAAATAAGTTTTTTATCTTCAGAGCGTTTCGTTTCTGAAATGGTTAAGTCACTACAAATAAACACGATCAATGAATTTAAAAATCACTATCGTTCCCTTGATTTATTGCTGATTGACGATATTCAGTTTTTTGCTAAAAAAGAGCGTTCACAGGAAGAGTTTTTTCATACATTTAATACGTTGATAGAAAGTAATAAACAAATTGTTTTAACTTGTGATTGCTACCCAAAAGAAATAAATGGACTAGAAGAGAGATTAAAGTCCAGATTTGGTTGGGGTTTACCGATAGCAATAGAGCCACCAGACCTTGAAACGCGAGTTGCTATTTTAAAAAGTAAGGCGGCCTTAAGTGGTATTGATTTGGCGGATGAGGTGGCTTTTTTTATGGGTAACCGAATCAAATCAAACGTAAGAGAGCTTGAGGGCGCCTTGCGTAGGGTTCTGGCAAACGCGAGTTTTACCGGGCAACCCATCACACTTGATTTTACAAAAGAAGCTTTGAGAGACCTTATCGCGCTTCAAAATAAACGAATAAGCATAGATAATATCCAAAAAACGGTGGCGGAATATTATAAAATAAGGATGTCTGACCTGTTATCATCCAAGCGCACCCGATCCATTGCGAGGCCAAGACAGGTCGCTATGGCCCTGGCGAAAGAATTGACTAGTTACAGTTTGCCAGAAATAGGAAGCCAGTTTGGAGGCAGGGACCACACGACGGTTTTACACGCAACACGAAAAATAAAAGAACTGAGAGATTCAGAACAAAAAATAGACGAAGACTATAAGAACTTGTTAAGAACCCTGTCTTATTAAATCAGGAAGTTGTGGATAAAAGTTAAAGCGGTGTTGTAGACTAAATAAAAAAGTGGTTGCTTATCACAAAATAAAAAAGGTTATTTTTAATAAAAACAAGGTGTTATAGTCAACACGATTAGCCCTAAAAAATTATAAATAAGTATTTAAATATGAAATTAAATATTAGCAGAACGGATTTATTAGAACCCCTGGTTAAGGTTTTTGGCGTGATAGAAAGGCGACAAACGCTGCCTATTTTGTCCAACGTCTATCTTTCTATCACGGACGGGAAGATAAAATTATCTGGCACAGATCTCGAGGTACAGGTTACCGCTGATGCACCTATAAACAGCCATGAGACCTTTAAGACAACGATCCCAGCGCGCAAGTTATTGGATATATGTCGCTCGTTGCCGGAAGCGTCTGTTATGACGTTTGATTTTGAGCAAGAAAGAGTCGTTATTAAGTCTGGCAAGAGCCGGTTTAACTTAAGGACGCTATCTGCCGATGAGTACCCCTTGTTTGATGAACTAAACTACACCAATCAAATCTCTATACCACGAGATGTATTGGTTAAGGCTTTTAGCAAAACTATTTTTTGTATGGCTCAGCAAGACGTTCGTTATTATTTAAATGGTTTAATGATGGAAATAGTGGACGGCGACCTGCAAACGGTCGCTTCAGATGGGCATCGGCTGGCCTTGTCTAAAAATAAAATTGATGGTGAAGATCAGTCTATTAGCCAGGTTATTATTCCAAGAAAGGCGGCGCAGGAGGTTTTGAGGTTAATGGAAAAACACGAGGGTGCGGTAGATATTAAAATAGCCAAGAACAACGTGAAGTTTGTATTGGGCGGTGTACAGTTAAACGCTAAATTAATTGATGGCAGGTTTCCTGATTTTAAAAATGTTGTTCCCGACGAAAGTAAGCATAGTTTTAATATAGATAAACAGGAGTTTAGAGCCGCCTTAGCCAGGGTTTCTATTTTATCCAATGAAAAATACAAGGGGATCAGGTTGGATTTATCGAGTCAAAGCATGACTATAAATGCAAACAACCCAGAGCAAGACGAAGCAGAAGAAGAGGTTTCCATTGATTATGATGGCGATGAGATGAGCATGGGGTTTAACTCTAGTTACTTAATGGATGCGTTAAACGTTATCGAGTCTGAAAAAGTAAGGGTTTCTTTTACTGATACTAATAGTAGTTGTTTGCTAGAGAACCCTGGCGATAAAAGCAGTCGATTTGTTATTATGCCGATGCGAATTTAAGCGCAAATAATGATGATTAAAAATGTCTTTATCTGAGATACACATTAAAGATGTTAGAAATATAACAAGCATCCAGCTCCATCCATCAAGTAAGCTTAATATTATCGTTGGTCCTAATGGCAGCGGTAAAACAAGCCTGCTGGAGGGGATTTATTTATTAAGCAGGGCTCGTTCGTTTCGAACCCAAAATGTCAAAAAAGTAATTACCAGCGACAAACAAAACCTGATCGTTTATGCGGAGCTAAACCATAAGGGAGTTAAAAACAAAATAGCCCTTAAAAAAGACGCTACCGAAACCGTTATTAGAATTAACGGCAAAACAGAAAAAAAATCTTCAGAGCTTTCACGGTATTTACATACGCACTTAATTAGACCGGAATCCCAAACGTTGTTGGAAAACGGCGCCGCCGCGAGAAGGTCTTTCGTGGACTGGGGAGTGTTCCACGTGAAACACGACTTTTTAGGAGCCTCCAAAACGTACAACCAGACCCTAAAGCAAAGAAATAAATTATTGAAATCAAGGTGTTTTGATACGCTAAGCTCTTGGAATGATAAGCTGTCGGAATGCGGTATAATAGTGGCATCTGAGAGAGAACGGTATATCATTAAGCTTGAAGTGGAGTTGCGCTTAATTTCAAAAGACCTCGTGGGCGAGGCGGAGGTTAGCATAGAGTATATAAAGGGCTGGGATAATGATTTAACCCTTGCTCAGGCCCTGGATAAGGCTAGGGCGAGAGATATTCAATATGGCTACACAACGATGGGCGCGCATAAGTCGGACATTAGAATACTTGTTGATAACAAGCCAGCGCAGGATTTTCTTTCCAGGGGTCAGATGAAGCTGTTGGTAATAGCGCTTTATCTGGCGCAAATTAAAGTGATGTTTGATGATCAGGTTAAATCAACTTGTGTTTTGCTAGATGATTTGGCCGCGGAACTTGATGTTAATAACTTTAGAAAGGTTATGTTGTTCTTGGTTAATTTAGATATACAGGTTTTTGTTACAACGACTAACGAGAGCTTGTTTTTGGAATATATTGAAACAATAGGGTCAAAAGTGTTTCACGTGAAACGCGGCAGCATACAAAAAGAGGTGGTTTAAGTGAGCGAAGACGTTACAAAAAAACAAACTTATGATTCTTCCAATATCCAGGTTTTAAAAGGATTGGATGCAGTTAGAAAAAGACCGGGGATGTATATAGGTGATACGGATGACGGATCTGGCTTGCATCATATGGTCTTTGAGGCCGTTGATAACTCCATAGATGAGGCGTTAGCCGGTCATTGCACTGAGGTGGGTGTTGTTATTCATGATGATAATTCGGTTACCATAACGGATGATGGACGTGGAATCCCAGTAGATATTCACCCTGAAGAGGGTCGGTCGGCCGCAGAGGTGATCATGACGGTTTTGCATGCTGGCGGTAAGTTTAATGATAATGCTTATAAGGTGTCTGGCGGTTTACATGGAGTTGGTGTTTCTGTGGTTAATGCCTTGTCTGACACGCTTGAGCTCACTATAAAAAGAGAAGGTCACGTACACTACCAAAAATATACAAATGGCGAGCCAGATGAACCATTAAAAATTATCGGTGAGAGCGATAAAACGGGGACGAGTGTTCGATTTAAACCAAGTAAGAATATATTCACTAATATAGACTTTCATTTTGAAATATTAGCGAAAAGGTTGCGGGAGTTATCTTTTTTAAACTCGGGTGTAAGAATTCGACTGTCTGATGAAAGAACGGCTAAAGAAGAGGTGTTTGAATATGAGGGTGGGATACAGGCCTTTGTTACACACCTTAATAAGAATAAAGCGCCCATTCACGAAAATATCATTTACATTAACGTTGAAAAAAGTGATGTAAATGTAGAGGTTGCTTTGCAGTGGAATGACTCGTACCAGGAAAATATTTTTTGTTATACGAATAATATTCCACAGAGAGACGGCGGAAGCCATTTGGCTGGGTTTAGAGCAGGGCTTACGCGAACGCTTAATCAATATATCGAAAGCCACGGTTTGGCTAAAAAACAAAAGGTCGCCACTTCCGGTGATGATGCGAGAGAGGGTTTAACGGCGGTTTTATCCATTAAGGTTCCTGACCCCAAGTTTTCATCGCAGACCAAAGATAAATTGGTTTCATCAGAGGTTAAGCCCCTTGTTGAATCTTCTTTATCAGAAGCGCTACAGGACTTCTTGCTAGAAAATCCTGTGCAGGCAAAAGAAATAGCGGGCAAGATGTTAGAGGCCGCGAGGGCAAGGGATGCGGCAAGAAAAGCCCGTGAAATGACGAGAAGAAAGTCAGCCCTCGATATAGCCGGCCTACCCGGAAAGCTGGCCGACTGTCAGGAAAAGGACCCCGCCTTATCAGAAATATTTCTAGTGGAAGGGGACTCGGCTGGCGGATCAGCCAAGCAAGGGCGAGATCGAAAAACACAGGCTATTCTGCCGTTGAAAGGTAAAATTCTCAATGTGGAGAAGGCTCGGTTTGACAAGATGATCTCCTCTGAAGAGGTGGGGACGTTGATTACTGCTCTGGGTTGCGGCATTGGAAAGGAAGAGTATAAGCCGGAAAATCTGCGTTATCATAAAATAATTATCATGACCGATGCGGATGTCGATGGCTCGCACATACGGACTCTGTTACTAACGTTTTTTTACCGTCAAATGCCGGAATTGATAGAAAACGGCAATATTTATATAGCGCAGCCACCGTTATACAAGGTTAAAAAAGGCAAACAGGAATATTACGTTAAAGATGATGAAGAATTAAGCAGTTACTTGCTTCAACTGGCTCTACAGAAAGCGAGTTTAGTCATCAATGATGAAACGCCGCCCATTACGGGCATAGCCTTAGAGCAGCTTGCTAAAGAACATATTCAAATCGAGGCTATTATTGCCAGGTTATCTAGACGTTATGATGAACTAATTTTAAATGAACTGTTGGTTTCTGAAGAAATTAGCGCTACAGCAGAAGAAAAAGAGTTATTAGCCTGGGTGGGAAGCCTGGAGGAAAAGTTAAATCGGGTGGAAGATTGCCCCACAAAATATCGGCTAGTAGTGAAGTACGAAGAAGAGAAGTGGCTTATTCATTGCGTAACTCTCTCTCATGGCGTCGAAAAAACATTTGAAATAACACCCTTATTCTTTAAATCAGCCGAATACAAAAGAATATTGGCCTTTGGTAAAACACTAAAGGGGATGTTTGAAGAAGGCTCAAAGTTGGTGATGGGGGATAACGCACTGGATGTTGGTAGCTTTAGAGACGTCTTTGCCTTGCTGATGAAAGAGGCAAGGAAAGGGCAGCAAATTCAACGTTACAAAGGCTTAGGTGAAATGAACCCAGAGCAGTTATGGGAAACTACCTTAGACGCTGACTCCAGACGACTACTTCAAGTTAGAATTGAAGACGCGATAGTCGCTGATGAGGTGTTCACTACGTTAATGGGCGATGAAGTTGAGCCACGACGTAACTTCATCGAAAAAAATGCACTTGAGGTCTCTAACTTAGACGTTTAGTAGTTAGCACTTGTTGGTTTGTATTCGAAATGAATCGTGCAAAGCAGAAAAAAACGTTTTAAATAAGGGAGCACCCCCTGGTTAATAATCAATTAGCTATCTAAATTTGCCTGGGTAACAAACGGCTTACCCAGGCAAACTCTTTCCTGGATCTTTCTTTCTTATTCTTAAATAGAAAGTGGAAAACAAATTTCATCGCAACCAATATGCCCTTAACAGACGCGTGGGGAGCTTAAGCATAAAAACCCAAGTGATAGGGTTGGTGTTGGTAAGAAGAGGCCGTGACGAGCTTTATACAAAGCTTTTTTTGGGGTGGTCAGAAAAAAATTCAGCTTTCTAATGGGCGATAGGCTGCAGCGAATGAAAATAACGCTGCCGATATCAGTACAACTTTTTGTTGGTGATGGGCCAGGTTGTTATAAAAAGGCCGCTAAAATAAGCGGCCTTTTTATTTGTTACAGAAACAATGAAAGCTTATTTAATAAATAACATTTCATGGTATTTAGCTAAAGGCCAAAGATCATCGGCCACTTCACATTCAAGCGCGTCAGCGTGAGTTCTTACCTCAAGCATTAGAGGGCAAATCTGTTTGGCGCTGAACTGTAAGTGCTCTTCAATAGAAGCAAAATCATGAGCCTCTATAGCGGCACTTAGCTTGGAAACAGCGGCCATCATTGCATTAAGCTCAGCGGCTGTTTTTTGTATGCCTGTGCTGTCGAGTTCAATACCCAGGTCAGACATGCTTGACTGGGTTAGGGACAAATCTGCAAGATGACGACTAGCAGCGGGAACGATTAAGGTTTTTGCCATATTGATAACAAGTTTGGCCTCTACCTCAATAGAAAGAATGTACTGCTCAGAATATACTTCATAGCGGCTGGCTAATTCCACGGGAGAAAGAACATCGGTGGTTGAAAATAACTCAATGATGGAGCCTTCACAAAAAACGGGTAAGGCCTCTGCCGCTGTTGGCAGGTTTTTAAGTCCGCGCTCTTCAACGGCCATTTTGTGCCATTCAGCGGAATAACCATCACCACCAAAGATGACATTACCGTGTTCATTCATAAGCTCCTGAAGAACAGTAATAACGGCTTCAACCTGGGTGCCTTTTTTTAATTCAACTTCAAGTTTTGCAGCAATCCAGTTAAGAGAGTCCGCGAGTATCGTGTTCATAGCAACTAAAGGACCAGAAACTGATTGAGATGAGCCTACCGCACGAAACTCAAACCGGTTGCCGGTAAAGGCAAAAGGAGAGGTACGATTACGATCACCGGGGTCACGATCAAAATGTAAGATTTGGCTTAAGCCTAAATCCATTAAGCCGCCTTCATCTGACGCACTTAATTTACCTTCTTTAATGTCCTGGTAGACTTTTTCAAGCTGCTCACCGAGGTAGACAGACAGAATGGCAGGAGGGGCTTCGTTTGCGCCTAAGCGATGATCGTTTGCGGCTGAAGCGATAACGGCACGAAGTAAAGGGCCGAATTTATGGACGCCACGAATAACCGCGCCACAGAATAATAAAAAGTTTAAATTATCGTGCGGTGTTTTGCCGGGATCAAGTAGATTGCCCTGGGTTGAGTTGCCAACCGACCAGTTAACGTGTTTACCAGAACCATTGATACCGGCGAATGGTTTTTCATGCAACAAGCAACAAAAGCCATGTTTTTTAGCGGTCATCTTTAATAAGGTCATGATCATTTGTTGATGATCAGCTGCGACGTTAGCAGATTCGAAATAAGGAGCCAGTTCAAATTGCCCGGGAGCTACTTCGTTATGCCGTGTTTTAGCGGGAATACCCAGACGGTAAAGCTGGTCCTCGAGGTCTTGCATGAACACTTGAACGCGGGCGGGTATTGCACCGAAATAATGGTCGTCAAACTGTTGTCCTTTGGCCGCTGGTGCACCGAATAATGTGCGACCAGCCAGTAATAGATCGGGTCGGCTATTAGCAAAATTACTGTCAACAAGAAAGTATTCCTGCTCTGCGCCACAGCTTGAATTAAGCGCAGCAACATTGGTTTCGCCCATTAAAGAAAGTACTTTTTGTGCCGCATCGTTCATCGCTTTATTTGAGCGCAACAAAGGTATTTTTTTATCCAGCGCTTCGCCAGTCCATGACATAAAGACACTAGGGATCATTAAGGTAGAGCCATTATCGGTGTGCATGATGTAAGCGGGGCTTGAAGGATCCCATGCGGTATAACCACGCGCGGCATTGGTCATTCTTAAACTGCCGTTCGGGAAAGATGAACCATCTGGCTCACCCTTAATCAATAAGCTGCCGGTAAACTCAGTAATGGACGCACCTTCTGGGTTGGTGACGATGAAACCATCGTGTTTTTCAGCCGTAATATTGGTCATTGGGTAAAAAATATGAGAGAAAAACTTAACCCCCTTTGCTAAAGCCCAATCCTTCATCGCTGCGGCAACAATATCGGCGGTCGACGCGTTTAATGGCTCGCCCGTTTGTACGGTATTTTTAATGGCTTTAAAAGCGGATTTTGAAAGACACTCTTCCATCGCAGATAAGCTGAAAACGTCACAGGCCCAAATTTCTTTTAGCGATTTAGGTCTGTCGACGGAGATAGGCTCACGGTTTGTTATTTGATAAATTGCTTGAAGACGCGCTTCGTTTCCACTCATTGTAATTTCCTATGGTTAAATTTATAAACAAAGGCCCGCTTAAGACCAGCAAGCGGGCGTATTAATTAGTACATCCATTAAGTCAGCAAAAAACATACCAAGATTAAAAGCATAAAATAAACAGAAGCACAGTGGGCAACACCTGTAACACATTGAAAACAATTGACTTTATATAGCGGTGCAAAAAAGCGCACAGCATAGGCGCACCTTAATAGTGCGCCCGCTTTATTAAGGTGCAAAAAAGATAAGTTTTGCTTTAATCAGTTTCAAGGGTCGCAGATACAGATATTTCATCCATCTTACCTTCAATCCAGCTTTCAGCCGCTTGATTAAGCTCTCTTGCTGACATTGTGCTGCTGTCTATCATCGGGCCAATACGAACCTGAATCGTGCCAGGATATTTTATAAACGCTTTTTTGGGCCAGTATTCCCCTGCGTTATGCGCTACAGGTATAATTGGGTAGCCTGATTTTTCGGCCAATAAGGCGCCGCCCACCATATATTTACGCTTTTCGCCGGGTGCTGTTCGCGTTCCCTCAGGAAAGATAACAACCCAACGGCCGGTTTTTAAACGATCGGTGCCTTGCTCAATAATTTGTTTAAAGGAACGGCTTTTTTTAGAGCGGTCGATAGCGATAGGTTGGGTCAGAGCCAACGCCCAGCCAAATAAAGGAATCCATAATAACTCTCGTTTCATTACCCAACATTGTTCGGGGAAGAGGGCTTGTAGAGCAAACGTTTCCCAGGCAGATTGATGTTTGCAAAAGATAATACCGTTATTTTTAATATTTTCTTTACCTATAACCTGATAGTCCAGTTTGCAAATAACGTTAAGTGCTTTGATAACGAGCTTGGCCCACGAACTGCTAATCGCATAACGAATACGGTAAGGGAAAGCGAAAAAAATCAGCACTAAGGGGGCGAAAATAAATAGCGTTACAACCTGAAAAATAAAGAACAGGGTTGAGCGTAAGGCGAGAATTAAAATATTAGGCGAGGATGGCTTTGGCGGCGTCATATAGGGTCTCATATATTGGATAAGGCAGCGCAGGGTTCTGTTGTCGGGTCTTCGTGCCCTTGCCGGTTAAAACCAGTATGGCTTTGGCCCCAACGTCTGTAGCCGCCTGAAGGTCACGTAAACTATCGCCAATGACAATAGAATTAGTAAGTGTTATCTGGTTTTTGTCTGCCAGCGCCTTTAATAGCCCCGCTTTAGGCTTGCGGCAGCCGCATTCGTCTTCAGGTTTATGCGGGCAAAAGGCTATATCGTCAATTTGCCCTCCAGCCTGTTGTACCAGGTTACTCATCTTGCGATGCATAGCGTCCAGAGTCTCTAGTGTGAAAAAACCACGGCCAACCCCGGACTGGTTGGTAGCAACAAAAATACGGTGCCCCGCCTGGTGTAACAGAGCTATCGCTTGAATGCTGCTATCTATCGCTATCCATTCGGCCTCACTTTTTACATAAGCCTCACTATCCAGATTGATAACGCCATCGCGATCTAAAATAATATCCTGGCATTGGGTAGATTTTTGGTTCATTATAAATCGTTTATATCATTGATATATCAGCAATTTTTATAAAATTAGCGTGGATATTGGAGAGTAGCGCTAAGCGGGAATTTCTCAGGTTTTGGTCTTCAGCCATGATAAAAACGTGTTCAAAAAAAGCATCAACAGGTTCTTTAAGTGCCGATAAAAGCTTAAGTGCCTGAATGTACTCCCGTGCTTCAATTAGTGGGCTTACCCGTGCTTCAATACGTTGTAATTGCTGGTGTAGCTCTACTTCTGCAGCGTCCGTTAATAAAGAAGGATTAAATTGGCTGGAAATATTGGTGGGTGCTTTTTTTAACAGATTTTGAATCCGCTTATTAGCCTCGCTCAGACTGGCGGCTTCATCGAGTTGGGCAAAGTCTTTTACAGCGAGAAGGCGCTGCATAAAATCACTAGGCTCTGAACAGCCGATATTAGCAACAGCACTAAAGTGATCGGCCGAAAAGCCGTTATTCAAGCAATAGCCTTTAAGGCGATCTAGTATAAAGTTAAATACTTGATCTTTGGTGCTATTTGCATCGAATGTGTGGCTAAATTGCGCACAAGATAGATTTATTAGCTCTTTTAGGTCGAGCGTGAGGTTGTTCTCGATAATGATGCGCAAAATCCCCAAGGAGGCACGGCGTAAAGCAAAGGGGTCTTTTTCACCCGTCGGTAGCAAGCCAACGCTAAAAATTCCGACTAGCGTATCGAATTTGTCGGATAAGGCGAGAACTTGCCCTGTTTTAGTCATTGGTAGAGCGCCACCAGATTGTTTGGGTAAGTATTGCTCTTCTATTGCGCTGGCGACGTCTTGTGGTTCGCCATTTTGCACGGCGTAATAACGTCCAATAACGCCTTGCAGGCTGGCAAATTCGCCCACCATATCGGTCACCAGGTCGGTTTTACTGAGTTGAGCAGCGCGCGTAGCAAGCGCTACGTCACAACCGAGTAACTCTGCGAGTGTTGCAGCTAATGCTGCTACGCGCTGAGTTTTATCTCCAAGCGAGCCTAGGGCATGCTGGTAAACCACATTATTCAACGAGTCGACGCGATCGGCGAGCGTGATTTTGCTGTCTTGCTGCCAAAAGAATTCAGCGTCGGAAAGCCTTGGGCGAATAACGCGTTCATTGCCGTGGCTAACAGAAGCCGGGTTATTACTTTGAATATTACTAATGGTGATAAAGAAAGGCAGCAAGGCCCCATGCTCATCCAGCAGCGGAAAATACTTCTGGTTGGTTTGCATGGTCGTTATCAGTACTTCTTTCGGCAAGGAAAGAAATTTTTCGTCGAAACTACCGGTGACGGCTACGGGGAACTCGACCAGGGCGGTAATTTCGTCGAGCAAATTAGCTTCAATATGGGCGCAGCCAGAAACCGTTGAGGCGGCTTGAAGAACTTGCTCATTAATGCGTTCGCGCCGTTCCTCAAAACTAGTGATCACGTACGCGGCGCGCAATTGCTCGCTATAGTTAGCAGGAGAGGACAAACTAATGGCATTGGGGGCATGAAAACGATGTCCATAACTGATGTTAGAGGTTTTGATGCCGAAAAATTCAGCCTCAATAACCTTATCGTCAAATAATAAGACAGCCCAGTGCACGGGCCTGACGAATGCGTTATTTGAGTTTCCCCAGCGCATGCGTTTTGCAATAGGTAATCTAGCGAGGGCTTTTTCTATAATGCTCGGAATAAGCGCTTCGGCAGACTGACCTTTCTCAAGCTTGTTATAAGAGAGCCATTCGCCTTTGTCGGTTTTAAGCGTTCCAAGTTGGCCAAACTCAGCGCCACAACTTTTTGCGAAGCCTAAGCTAGCTTTGCTCGGTTTGCCTTCGCTATCGTAAGCAGCAACGAGGGCGGGGCCGCGTTTTTCAACGACATTGTCTTGTTGCGCGATATCTATCGCCTCTATCCAAATCGCTAATCGACGAGGGGTAGCGAAACAATGCGTTTTAGCAAAGGCTAAATTGGCCTCTTGCAGGCCAGCAGACACGCCATTTAGTAGGTGGTCGCGTAAGGTTTTTAGTGTCGTTGGCGGTAATTCTTCACAACCGAGTTCAAACAATAAGTCTTTTTTAGCCATCATTTAGACGCCCCCGTATTTGAGCCGTTATTTAACAGGGGAAAGTCCAGTGCCTCGCGTGAGGCGAAGTAGGTTTCTGCCACCATTTTTGACAAAGTACGCACGCGTAGAATAAACCGCTGTCTTTCGGTGACCGAAATAGCGTGTCGAGCGTCCAGTAAATTAAATGTATGCGAGGCTTTTAAAACTTGTTCATAGGCGGGTAAAGGCAAGCCTTGTTCAATAAGCTCGTTGCAGGCGTGTTCACACTGGTTGAATTGTTCAAACAGATTTTGTGTGTTGGCGTGTTCGAAATTGTAGGCGGACATTTCCACTTCATTCTGGTGAAAAATATCACCGTAAGTGACCGTACAGTTTTTGTTCTTTGACCAAACCAGGTCGTAAACGCTCTCAACGCCCTGTAAGTACATGGCGATGCGCTCTAAGCCGTAGGTAATTTCACCGCTCACGGGGCGGCAATCTAAGCCCCCAACCTGTTGGAAATAAGTAAATTGAGTCACTTCCATACCATTAAGCCAGACTTCCCAACCTAAGCCCCAGGCGCCAAGAGTCGGAGACTCCCAGTTATCTTCAACAAAACGGATATCGTGCTCGAGCATATCAAAGCCCAGGTGTCTCAGCGAGTCGAGATATAAGTCCTGAATATCGGTAGGAGATGGTTTGATAATGACCTGGAATTGATAATAATGTTGCAGGCGATTAGGGTTTTCGCCAAAGCGACCATCGGTAGGCCGACGCGAGGGCTGTACATAGGCGGCGGACCATGGTTCGGGGCCAATAGCGCGTAAAAAAGTAGCTGGGTGAAAGGTTCCAGCGCCCACTTCGAGGTCTAGAGGTTGCAGGATAACGCACCCCTGATCAGCCCAATATTCTTGCAATGCAAGGATAAGGCCCTGAAATGTCATGAGGTCTTGATTGGATTTTGCCACGTTAAAATAGGGAGTTAATTAATTAAACGGGAAGTATATCTAATAAGCCAGCACTTATCATCAAAAGCCCCATAAGAAAGGGGGCGCGACACAACAAATCGCTATCCGGTATAATGCGCCGTTTAAAGAACTTAGTGGGCGAAATGGCAAAACAACGAAAAGCAGTCGCATTAATATCAGGTGGTCTGGATTCCCTGTTGGCGGCAAAAGTCATGCTTGAACAAGGCGTTCATGTAGAGGGCATAAATTTTTATACCGGGTTTTGCGTAGAGGGCCATACGCACGCGATTCGTAAAAAAGACAAAGCAAAGCCAAAAAGAAATAACGCCCTATGGAGTGCGGAACAGCTCGGAATTAAGCTGCATATCATTGATATTATTGAAGAATATAAAGATGTTCTATTAAATCCAAAGCACGGCTATGGGGCTAATATGAACCCTTGTCTCGACTGTAAAATTTTTATGGTTGGAAAGGCGAAAGAATGGGCGGAAGAAAATGACTTTGATTTCATCATTACCGGCGAAGTGATTGGTCAACGGCCTATGTCGCAACGTAAAGATACGATGCCAGTTATTTCTGCACAGTCTGGAGCGGATGATTTATTACTGCGCCCATTATGTGCGCAAAATTTACCAGAAACCTTGCCGGAACGCGAAGGTTGGGTTAACCGAGAAGAGTTGTTTGGCTTCAGCGGCCGCAGTCGTAAACCACAAATGGCGCTGGCCGAAAAATTTGGTTTTGACGATTATGCGCAACCCGCTGGCGGCTGTTGTTTCTTAACGGATAAATCATATTCTGTAAAACTCACCGACTTGTGGGCATCGCGAGGCAAAAGAGACTATGAACTAGACGATATCATGTTGTTGAAGGTGGGCAGGCATATACGACCTAAGCCGGGCTTTAAACTGATTATTGCACGCGAAGAAGGCGAAAATAACTTCTTACAGGGCTATAGAAAACAATTTATAACGCTAAGAACAATGAGCCACAAAGGGCCGTTGACGCTACTGGATGGCACCGCCACTGAGGACGATTTGAAATTAGCGGCGCAAATAGTCGCACGATTTAGCCAGGGTCGCGATGCAGAAAGCGTAGACGTTGAAGTGGTCGAAACTGGCGTGAGTAAAAACTTTACGGTTAAGCCTTTAGCCATTGATGAGATACTGGACGAGTGGCGAGTATGATCGAACTGGATGCACGAAGATTGATGTGCCCTATGCCGGTTATTCGTACACAAAATATCATTAAGACGTTAAATTTGGCTGATAAAGTGCGGGTAACCTGCACCGACCCGGGCGTTATGCAAGATATTCCAGCCTGGTGTAGAATTAACGGACATACCGTCCTGCTAGCAGAAGAAGTTGACGGTGAGTACGTCCTTACAATTGAAGTCGGAAACGAATAATACAACATCATGTTGACGCAGCTAAGCGAAATGCAGGCTAAAAAGAACGTCACCGTTATCGGTGGCGTGGTCAATTTGGTGCTCTCGGTGTTCAAAATTGGTATTGGTTGGGTCAGTCAATCGCACGCCTTGATTGCCGATGGCTTTCATTCTTTATCTGATCTGTTATCAGATGGACTGGTTTACTACGCATCCCATCACGCCAGTCAGGAAGCGGACGACGAACACCCTTATGGCCACGAGAGGTTTGAAACATTGGCGACAGTTATGCTGGGCGCTTTGTTGATAGCGGTGGCAGGGGCGATTGTTTGGGACGCGATGTCTCGTTTTTTTAGTGATCAAAGCCTGTCGTATGGTTGGTGGGTTATCGTTGCCGCGTCCTTATCGGTATTATGTAAAGAGGTGTTGTATCACTTAACCATGCGCACCGCGAAGGCGACAAAATCCGAATTATTAAAAGCCAATGCCTGGCACCATAGAAGCGATGCCGTTTCATCGCTGGTGGTGTTGGTTGGCGTAGGATTAGAAATGGCGGGATTTAAATATTTTGATTCCATTGCTGCGCTCATTGTTGGTTTGATGGTGATAAAAATTGGTTTTGATCTGGTTTTGGATGCGAGCAAGGAACTGGTTGATACCGCCCTAGATGCAGAAACAGTTGAGCAAATAAAACGCGTTATTTTAAATGTTCCAGGGGTCGAAGAGCTACACTTTTTGCGAACCCGTAAAATGGGTTCAACGGCTTTGGTTGATGTGCATATTTTGGTCGAGCCGAAAATTAGCGTATCGGAAGGCCATCTAATCAGCGAAACCGTTCGCCTCTCTTTAATAAAAGCCGTCGAAAATATTGGCGAGGTGATGGTGCATATTGACCCAGAGGATGACGAAACCTCCTCTCCAAGTCTCTTTCTTCCGTTAAGGGAAGAGCTATTAGCGAAGTTTGATGATGCCTGGAAAGGCTTAGTTGAAAAAGAGAGCATTAAGCAGATTAAGCTGCACTACTTGGACGGCAAGGTGGCGGCTGAAATTGAATTGCCCCTAGAGTTGTTTACGGATAATCAAAAAGCCAAAGAAATAGCGCTGGCCTTCAAAGAGAAAGCACTGGCTGTGCCAGGGGTGGAACAGGTAAAGGTTTTATTCTCTTAGTTCGTTGTGTACTGGTAGAGCAGAGTTGCTCAATTAAAACCCTTTGCAATAAGTGGGCTTATATTTTGCGCTAAAATATGCAAAAATTGAGCTGTTATTCGTGTTGTATTTATTAAATTAATGAGGAAAAAAAATCATGTCAATACAAGATGTATTAGATCTAATTAAAGAAAAAGAAGTTGCATTTGTCGATTTTCGCTTTTGCGACACCTTGGGTAAAGAGCAGCACGTAACGGTTCCATCGCATACGATTGATGCAGGGTTATTTGAAGATGGAAAAATGTTTGATGGTTCTTCTATTGCCGGTTGGAAAGGGATTAATGAGTCAGATATGATTCTGATGCCGGATCCTTCCACGGCTGTTCTGGACCCGTTTTTTGATGATGTTACGTTGATTTTACGTTGCGATATTATTGAACCAAACGATATGTCTGGCTACGAAAGGGATCCGCGTTCCATCGCTCAAAGAGCAGAAGGGTATCTACAGTCAACAGGTATTGGTGACACGGCTTACTTTGGTCCAGAAAACGAATTTTTCGTATTTGATGACGTGCGTTGGGGTTCAGATATGTCTGGCACATTCTTTAAAGTCGACTCAGAAGAGTCCGGCTGGAACTCAGAAAAAGTCTATCCAGATGGCAATATGGGCCACCGTCCAGGTGTAAAAGGCGGTTACTTCCCAGTGCCTCCAGTCGATTCACTGCACGATATGCGCGCCGCGATGTGCTTGACGCTAGAAGAAATGGGCCAGGAAACGGAGGTTCACCACCATGAGGTAGCAACAGCGGGTCAGTGCGAAATTGGCACGGTATTCAACACCCTGGTGAAAAAAGCCGACGAAGTATTAGAGCTTAAATACGTGGTTCATAACGTTGCCCACGCCTACGGCAAAACGGCTACTTTTATGCCAAAACCTTTGGTTGGTGACAATGGAAGTGGCATGCACGTCCATCAATCTATTTTCAAAGATGGTAAGGCCTTGTTCTCTGGTGATTTATACGGTGGTTTATCTGAAACGGCGCTGTTCTACATTGGCGGAATTATCAAGCACGCTAAAGCGATTAATGCGTTTTCAAATGCCTCAACCAATAGCTATAAACGTTTAGTTCCAGGTTTTGAAGCACCCGTTATGCTGGCTTATTCCGCGCGCAACCGCTCTGCGTCGATTCGTATTCCTTTTGTCT
Source organism: Cycloclasticus sp. (assembly GCA_047634535.1). Taxonomy (GTDB): domain Bacteria; phylum Pseudomonadota; class Gammaproteobacteria; order Methylococcales; family Cycloclasticaceae; genus Cycloclasticus. The sequence goes on along the minus strand of JBLIAQ010000016.1, from coordinate 1,751 downwards.
CTAATCCAAAGGGGCGCCGTATTGAGGTGCGCTTTGGTGATTCAACGGCGAATCCTTACCTGTGTTTTTCAGCGATGTTGATGGCGGGTCTTGATGGTATTCAAAATAAAATCCACCCAGGCGAGGCGATGGATAAAGACTTATACGATTTACCTGCTGAAGAAGGGGCAAAAATTCCTCAGGTGTGTTCTTCGCTTGATCAGGCATTAGATGCCTTGCACGAAGACCGTGGCTTCTTAACAAAAGGCGGCGTATTTACCGATGATATGATTGACGCTTATATCGACCTAAAGATGGAAGAAGTGACTCGTTTACGTATGAGCACTCACCCTGTTGAATTTGATATGTACTACAGCTTATAGCAGTTATCTAAACGGTGAAAAGCCCCGCAAAAGCGGGGTTTTTTTTGCACTAAAAATAAGAAGTATGGTCTGATGTTATACGTTGAACGTAAAGGAAGGCGAAATGAGAACCATTTTTTTTATATTAAGTCTATGCGTCATTGGAATAACGCAGGCCGAGGTTTATAAATATATCAACAAACAGGGTAAGACGGCATATTCAGACGTTCCAATAGCCGGTGCTGAAAAAATTATCGTACCGCCGGTAATGACCTACCAGCCGATAGAAATAAAAGAGGTGAAACCTAGCGACCCGCAAACAAAGGATGAGCCTGCCCGCGATATTAGCGATCATCAAATGGACGATCGGACGCCGTATCAAACAATGACATTTGTAAATTTAAAAGATGAGCTCACGCTGCAAAATGTCAGCTCGATCAGCGTGCAGTATTCGCTTCAGCCCTCGTTACAAAATGACGATGGGGTGGTCTTGTATCTAAATGGGAAGGCCCAGGAGGGTTTAACACTAACCAACTTATCAAGAGGATCGCTTTCTTTAAGGTTGGCGGTGCTTGATCGCGAGGGAGAAGAGCTTATTTCGAGTGAAGAAATTACCATTTATATACAAAAACACTCAATTTTAACAAGACCTCCTAAGACGTAACCAACAAAACTAAGCTAACGCCTCCTGTAAGTAAAAAATAGATTGCTCGAAATATTAGACCTCGATGAGAAGGTCATGAACTAGAAACTGAGTTTAGCTAGTGGGAAGACCCATACAATTGTAGACGCGCACCAAAAGGGTGCGTATGCTGGCAGTTTAAGCCTCCAGCCAGGGGTCCAACCAACAGGAATGGTATTCAGAGAGGCTTGGCTCACTATTTGCTTTATGTCTAAAATGAAAAAACAAAATCTCTTGTCGTCTTCAATTATGGAGCAACTCTCCATTGGTATGCTCGTTTTTAACGACAGCAACATATTAGTGTATATGAATAATGCGGCGGAAGAGTTACTTGATATCAGTGAGCGCAAAGCCGTTGGAGTTAAAGCGGAAAGACTCTTCGGTGCCTCAAGCTTTGATGTTAAAAAAGGCTTGCAGCGTTGCCGCCTTCAAGGCTCAAGGATTACTGAGCACCTAGTGTCTATCAGTAGTCCTGTTGCAATAAAAAAAAATATCAGCCTGTCGATGACGCCGATTGTTTCGACGAATAATGATGGCGACAGCGTGCTGGTAGAGATGGTGGATTTTAACCATTACTTACAGGTGGATCACGAAGAGAAGTTGCTTTCGCAAAATGAATTAGCAACCGATATGCTGCGCGGTTTGGCGCATGAAATTAAAAACCCGTTGGGTGGTATTCGTGGGGCGGCGCAATTACTCTCAAAAGAGCTCAATGGCGAATACTCGGA
>JBLIAQ010000015.1:0-18566 GCA_047634535.1 Cycloclasticus sp. | reverse complement strand
TCAACCCAGGGTTGATCAATTTCTGCCGACGCTTGTGAGTTCATTTTATAGTTGAGCCCTATTCCGACGATGGCGGTGTACTCGCCCTGACTTTCACCCTGAATCTCAACTAAAATACCGCCCAGCTTTTTACCTTGCCATAAAATATCATTCGGCCATTTTAAACCGTGTCCATCCAAACCCAGGTCCTTCAAAGCATTGCAGACGGCTACGCCACAGGCTAAGCTCAATCCCGATAAAGCAGATATTCCGCTTTTGAAGCGCCAAAGAAAAGAGGCATACACATTTTGTCCGAATGGAGAAATCCAGCTTTTCCCGAGACGCCCTCTACCCGCCGTTTGCATCTCAGCAATACAAATGGCTCCATTGGGCAAAAACTTTAAATTATTTTTTTCGACTAGATGCTGATTCGTTGACGAACAGATATCCAGTATATCCATTTGAATTGGGCTACCCTCTTGCCCTTTTGTTATATCGGCAAGAATAAGCGACTTATCGAACAACTCAATTGGTGATTCAAGGCGCGTACCCTTGCCTTTCACCGCATGCAGCTGAAAACCAATACTTTCAAGCGATTTGAGGTAATTCCAAATCGACGTTCGGCTAACACCCAACTCATCCGCCAGTTGTTGCCCAGAAAAAAACTGACCATCGGCCAGTTTTTTTATTAATTTTTTTTGTGTTGCAGATATTTCCATTTAAAAAGCATAGCAGCTTCAATCAAACAGCAACAGAAGAGTGTTTAAAGAATCTGGTTATTCCTTATGTTCACGAATATCATTTATCTGTTTTTTTACCACATGACGAATCAATAAGTCCCTATCATCATTGCTTAGATGGCTGTATTCAACGGCCACTTTAGGCTGGCCATCTTGAACCTGACACGAGACTACTTTTGAAAAAGTCCTAATAGTCATTAGCGACGGTTTTAAAATGAACTTAAGCTCGATCAAATCACCAATATTTAACGATTCACCCGCGGTAAAAGCTAGCCCCGAACCACTTATACTGACAGACTGCGTATTTTTAACGAACAAATCATTTGCGCCTTGCAAGATATGCTGCGCCAATAAATCGATTTTCTTTTCCATGAAGGCAAAATAACGCGCTGCCTCTGGCGATTCTTTTTCCACGTGGCGAAAATGTATACGCGATACTTCACGCATCTTTTCAAGCTCATTGGCTAGTGGTACCGAGTCATTTTCATTAATTTGTAAAATGCCGTCGCTTTTATTTATCTCATCAGCCGAAACCAGCCGATAACTTAAAGAAACCTCATCATCTACTCTAAAATAACCCCTGCGTTCTTGTCCCTCTGGTTCATTCATCGTTATCTCACCACGTTTAAAATTGGTTCATTTGAATCCTGAGGCATTTCGCCTTGAATCAGAATAATTTCCACTCGCCTGTTTTCTGCCCTACCTTCTGGCGTGTCGTTATCCGTTAATGGAACGGTATCAGCGTGCCCTTCAATTATTAGCCTTTTTTCATCTACTGTACCATCCGTTAGAAGAGCCTGTGCAACGCTCACCGCTCTGGCCGCTGAGAGCTCCCAGTTTGATCGATACAAACCTGCTTTAATTGGAATATTATCTGTATGCCCCGCCACTGTGACCGTTCCACGGCTACCGTTCACCACAGCTGTTATTTTATCCATAATTGGCAAAAATTCAGGATTAAATTCCGCGCTACCTGAAGAAAACGAACCGTTTTCATGTATTCGTATAACTACCCGACTGACGTCGGTCTCTACGCTCACCATATTTCGTTCAAGCTCGTGAACCATAAATTCTTTTATTTCTTCGGCTAGCTCTTTCGCTTCATTGATCTTTTTCTCCGTCGCTTCAACGTACTCCGTCACAACGTTTGCTTTCTTCTGAATCTCTTCCAGCTCCTTGGATTGTTCTTGTTTTTTTTCTTCGGAATCTGTATCAGAATCCTTACCCAGGGTCGCTTTTTCAGAATCTGTCGTCTGTTGCCGCATCTCATCAAGAATCGTGGGATCACCAGCTGCAGGGCTAAAATGTTGGGCCACTACGCTCGTACCCATGACTATTTCGTAGGCGACCACTTTGCGTTGTACACCAAACGCGTCGTTGAGTGAATCCGCCATCTTTTTGAATCTGTTTGCATCCATCGTTGCCATCGATAACAGCAACACGAAGAAACACATCAACAGTGACATTAAGTCGGCAAATGTCGCCACCCACGGTGGCAATCCTTCTTCACACTTTGGACAATCGTCTGCCATCGTTACTCGTCGTCTGGCTTGCCAATAGCGCTACGCTTACTTTCTGGCAGATAGGTTTTAAGAAGCGTTTCCAATACGCGTGGATTCATCCCTTCTTGAATACTTCGAATAGTTTCAAGAATAAGCGCCTTATTTAGGCGCTCGTTATGGCTCACAATGCCCAATTTTGCGGCCATTGGTAAAGCAAAAGCATTCGCGATTACGGCTCCGTATAAAGTGGTTAACAACGCTACGGCCATTGCAGGCCCAATCGCCGCTGGATCCGACATATTAGCCAACATTTGCACCAGACCCACTAATGTTCCGATCATACCCATCGCCGGCGCCATATCACCTACCGACTTCCACATCGTCGCACCCACTTCATGGCGCTCTATCGCCAGGTCCATATCGCGACCAAGTAATCGCTGAACCATTGCTGCATCATGACCATCCACACACAGGCCTAAACCACGTTTGAGAAACTCGTTATCGACCTCTTGATCTTCAAGTGCTAGCAAACCGTTTTTACGTGCTACGTCAGATAGTTCAACTGCTTTTAAAATAAGTTGGACGGGGTCGTCATTTTTATTCATAAACGCCTTCATTGCGATTTTGAACGAACCTAGAAAATCCGACAGAGAAATCTGCATGAGCGTTACCATAAAGGTTCCTACCACAACGATCAAAACGGATGGCACATCCACAAACATCATCACATCACCACCGGTCGCGATGGCGCCGATAATGATACCTAAGCCGCCTAAAAAGCCTACAAGAGTTGCTATATCCAAAATTAAAACCTCAGTCTTTTTTTACGGTTGAAAACCGTTTATTTCATATACTTATGACTTTAGCAGAGATTTGCGTTTTTTAAAGGGGCGCCCAGATATATTTTTTGCTCGTTGGTCATTAATAAGTCGTAACAAGAATCCTACTAACAATGGCTAGTGAGTTTCCAAAAAATTAATTGTCTAAGCAAATATATTTTTTAGAATAAAAAAGAAGAATATGGCTAAACCTGCGCCAATCGGCAAGGTGATTATCCAGGACATAAAAATACCACGAACGATGCTTAAATTTATGGCGGACACTCCTCGAGCCATACCAACGCCTAACACGGCACCGACCAGGGTATGCGTTGTTGAAATAGGCAAACCAATTCCAGACGCTAAAACAACCGTCGTTGCCGCTGAAACTTCACAGCAAAAACCACGACTCGGCGTTAGCTCCGTAATTTTGGTACCGACCGTTTCAATCACTTTACGCCCATACATTGCCAGGCCAAGTACGATACCTGCGCCGCCCACCAGTAATATCCAAAAAGGTAGTGGCGACTTTTGAGATAACTCACCCGTATCGACAATACTAACTACCGCAGCCAAAGGCCCAATCGCATTCGCCACATCGTTGGAACCATGAGCAAATGCCATCGCACAGGCCGTTAGTAACATCAAAACACTAAATATCTTCTCTACGTTTGTGTAATGAAAATTAATATCTTCACTCATTTCAAATTTCAAACGATTTATTAACGCCTTCCCCAAAAACATCAGCACTACACCAATGGCGATAGCAATATATATCGCATCCGTTCCTTTAACGTCCAGTCCAATATGTTTCAGCCCTTTCACCATGGTGACCATCGCCAGGATAAACCCTACAAAGAAAATATAAATAGGTACGTATTTTTTCGCATTTTCTAAAGGTTTATCAGTTTCTAATATCAGCTTTTGTACACTTCTAAAAATTAAGAACGATAAAATCGCTGCCAATAAGGGGGACGTGACCCAACTCATCACAATAGTCGCTACTTTGCCCCATTGAACGGCATCGAGACCTATGCCCACGATGGCAAAGCCAATAATAGAACCCACGATTGAATGGGTGGTTGATACCGGCCAGCCCTTATGTGACGCCACCAACAGCCATGTTCCGGCTGCCAGTAAAGCAGCTAACATGCCGAACACCAGTACTTCGGGCGTCGCGCCCAGGCTCGATACATCAATAATACCTTTACGAATAGTGGATGTAACTTGTCCGCCTGCTAAAACGGCACCCGCAAACTCAAATACTGCGGCAATAAGAATCGCCTGCTTGATAGTAATTGCTTTTGAACCTACTGACGTCGCCATCGCGTTGGCGACGTCATTTGCGCCTATACCCCACGCCATAAAAAGACCAAAAATAACCGCCAGGACTAAATAAGTTGTTCCGTAATCCATCTTGAAACCCTCTTATTTCGCTAACATTAGCTGGAAACGACGGCCTACGCGTTCAGCATCATTTGCAATTTCTGCGATAGACTCAATAATGCGATACATAAACATCACATCTACCGAGTATAAATCGCGTTCTACGGCGAACAAATCTGCCCGCAACTCTACTTGAATACGATCTGTTTCGGATTCGAGATCATCTAGCTTAACCAGCATTTCTTCGACCACCTGTACTGCATGACCTCTAAAACCTGTTTCCACCAATTCATCTAACTCATTGACGACCCTTAATGCCTGGTGACACGTTTCAACCGTTGCTTTAACCAGCGCTATTGCACACTCGCTCGCCTGTTCTGGAAACTGCAGTTCTCGACCGACAACAATGCCCGCGATATCGCGCGCGCGATTGGCTAAAAGATCCTGAATGCGTAACGCTTCCAGTAAATCTTGCCGCTCAATGGGCATAAACAAACCACGAGGAAGGTGCTCTCGTAAAAAATGTTTTTGGTCATCCGCTTTTTGCTCAAGTGCGGCGATCTCGTGATAAACCTTTTCTACTGCTTCGGTATCACCTTTCGCCATACATTCAAATAAATCGACTAACTTGGAAACGCATTCATCGACCAAGGCCATATGTGACTGGAGCGGAGCGACTGGAGATGGACCAAACAAACCCGATAAATAATTTTTTGACGCCATAGCGATCTACCCTTATCTTTTTAATTTTCAAACAATATAAAGGGAAACATTAAATTCGCCTAGTAATAGGCATAAAAAAGCCCAGACATCCTGTCCGGGCCAAAACGATAATACGTTTTAATGATTAGAATTTAGCGACTAAATCAATTTGCCAGGTATCAACGTTATTATTTGATTTACTACTACCTAATGTATTGCCTGTTTCTGCATCCATATAAGCAGTTGCTACGCTAAAGTTCTTACTGATTTCGTAAGATAATTTATACATACTGCCTTTTGAGTCAGAATAACCATCCGCAAAGTCAGAATCGTTATAAGGTGCATAGACAGCATTTTTTTCTATATCGCGGTAATCATAACTTGCTTTCCATTTGCCCATTTTTGTTTGTGCGCCTATTAACCAAGCTGTATCTTTACCGCTTGTTACCTGTTCATTATTATTTGTTACATAATGACCATAGAATTTAACAGGAAGACCCACATTCACGTTTGTTTCTGCAAAAAGCTCGGTCAACTGAAAAGCCTCACCAGCTGAATTACCTTTATTTATAGCAAATGAATTACCATCTACCTGGCCATTATCAAAATCGAAGATGGAAACACCTGCTTTAGTTTCTGCACCTGCCACTTTAAATTTAGCCGCTAATTGGCCGAAAACCACTTTTCGATCTTGCGAAATACTATCTCCATCATCACTTTGGCCAGCAATCAAACTACCAGTAGATGCAATCATTTCCGCACCAGCTAGTAAGGTCGTGTAACGAAATGCAACGCCTTCTGGATTTAAATCACCATCCCAAACCAAACCACCATCCACTTGCTCCCAAGGTTGTTTGAATTTGCCTGCAATAACTTCCAGTCCACTTAAAGGCTGCCAATTAATATAGGCAAGATCTAAAAATATATCTTTAGGTTTAAAATCGGCTGTAGATGCATCGTCCTTGCTCCCGCCCAATGTTTGGTTTGTAGATGTATTATCGCCACCTGTCACCAACCTTACACCAGCTTGAACATTATCAGCCACATCTGCATAAACACCAATACGAGCACGGATGCGATCACGATCAGCATTAGAAAAACCTTCACTAGTACGGGTTTCATGTCTCGCACGCATATCACCTTTCACTTGAATCTTACCGGCCCAGGCCATTTTCTTAAGCAGTTCACTCGACTCAGAAGGTTGGTCTGCCTTTTGAATTAACTGGTCATATTGAACTTGCGAAATCGAACCATTGGCTTTTAAGATATCTAACAATTCTTTATCCGCTGAAAAAGCAACCGGAGCCATTGCTAAAGATGCCGTCAATAAAGTCGCCTTAACAGCGACCGATAATTTTGTTTGTTTCATTTTTATTCCTCTTTAGTTTAATAATTAAATTTGTGACGCGGATGAATTTTAAGGCTTAAAGATGACAGTCTTGTGACAGGCAAGTGACAGTTGTTGTTTTTTGCCGTTACGCAACAAAAAGCCCACCGTATAGTGGGCTTTTTGTTGTAGTTTTTGTGGTAATTTATTGTTCGAGTTGCTCTTCTAACTCTTTAATATCAATGTGCCTGACGTCTTTCCCCTTAACCAGATAAATAACGTATTCACAAATATTGCACGAGCGATCACCGATGCGCTCAAGCGATCTGGCAGACCACAGTAAATCAATAGATGCCGGGATTTTTCGCGGGTCTTCCATCATATGAGTGATTTGTTGACGGGTAAGATTTTCGTAATCCCTGTCAACCTTGCTATCCAAGTTGATAACCGAAATGGCCTCTTCGATATTTTTTCGTGCGAACGCATCTAGGCTTCTATTGAGCATATCTTTGACGCGTTCAGCCATTTGCTCCATGCTATCAAACTGCTCTGGAATAGTTCCCCTGGCTGAAATATCTATGGCCTGGCGCGCTATTCGTTTTGCTTCGTCGCCAATTCTTTCTAAATCATTGGTTGTTTTTATAATCGCCATAATCAACCTTAAATCTGTCGCTGTTGGTTGACGCATCACAATAATACGATTGCATTGCTCATCTATTTTTACATCAAAGGTGTTCACTTTTACGTCACCTTCTATAACAGATTCAGCCAGCGCTTTATCGCGAGTCAACAATGCTGTCACCGCCATGCCAACTTGTTGCAGAACCAAGCCACCCATACTCAAAACGTTACTGGTGACCTCTTCTACTTCTTCGTCAAATTTATGCGAAATATGTTGTCGTGTTGCCATCTGCCTTCTCTCCTTAACCGAAACGACCACTAATGTAGTCTTCTGTCTGTTTAATGGATGGTTTCATAAAAATAGTATCTGTCTGGTCAAATTCAATCATTTCACCCAGGTACATGAAGCCCGTAAAGTCAGAAATACGCGCTGCCTGTTGCATATTATGGGTCACGATACAGATGCTATATTTTTCTCTTAGTACCGAAATCATTTCTTCGATCGCCAAGGTTGAAATTGGGTCCAGCGCACTGGTCGGCTCATCAAACAGTATCACTTCGGGTTTTAACGCTATCGCACGAGCAATACATAAGCGCTGCTGTTGCCCGCCACTTAGGCTGCGCGCATCCAGGCTTAACCTGTCTTTTACTTCTTCCCACAAGGCGGCGTCTCGCAACGCTTTTTCAACGGCATCGTCAATATCGGAGCGTTTTTTAACACCCTTTAGCTTTAATCCGTAAGCAATGTTTTCGAAGATAGTCATCGGAAAAGGTGTAGGTTTTTGGAAAATCATACCGACTCGTTGACGTAACCGAATTAATTCTGCCTCTTTTTTAATCGCCAGAATATCGGTATAACCTTGAGCATCCGAATTTAATAAATTAATCGTGCCGTCGTATCGATGCCCTGGGTATAAATCATGTATCCGATTCATGCCACGCAATAAGGTTGATTTACCACAACCACTGGGTCCAATAAGAGCCGTCACCTTATTTTTTTCAATCGGCAAGGTAATATTATTTAACGACGGTTCAGACGAACCCTTGTAAGTAAACGTTAACGCTTGCACTTCCATCATGTTCTTCATTATTCAGCGTCTCTTTTTGTTGCTGGCATATCTGCCGAGTAAATTAATTATTAGCACCATGCTGGTCAACAAAAATGCACCTGTCCAGCCTAATTGAACCATCTCATCATCAGGCATGGTTGCAAGATTATATATTGATACTGTTAACGAAGGAAAAGTGCCGGTTAGATCCGTTGACCAAAACTGACTAGAACCACTGGTGTAAATCAGCGGCGCTGTTTCGCCTACAACCCGTGCAAATGCCAGCAAAATACCCGTCAAAATTCCTGCTTTGGCGTAACGGACAACGATATTCATGGTCACGTGATATTTCGATGCACCAATCGCCATACCCGCTTCACGTAGCTCAACAGGCACTAAGTTAAGCATATCGTCTGTTGTTCTAACGATAATCGGTACCATTAAAATAAATAAGGCTAACACGCCAGCCCAGCCACTTGTATGGCCCGTTGGAACGACAACAATCGCGTACACAAACGTACCCACTACAATAGATGGAGCCGACATCATCACGTCGCTCAAATCGCGCATAAACTCGGTTGTTTTTGAGTTTTGGCCGTACTCTTGAAGGTAAACACCCGCCAGAATACCGACCGGAATTCCAATAACCGTCGCCACGCCTGACATCATTAACTGACCGACAATTACATTCCGTAAACCACCATCTATCAAGTCCTTAGTGAATACATCCATACTTAAGCCCGCTATACCTTTTGAGCATAGCGTGTATAAAATCCAGGCCAAAAAGAACAGGCCAACCAGTGCAGTTAAGGTGGAAAAAACAAGGAATAGCTTATTCATGAATAATCGCATTATTTCCGCCTCAAAAAGTAAAATTTGGCGACCGCTATGACGATAAAACTCATCATAAATAATATCAGCGCCAGATAAAATAACACCGACAAACTTAAACCACTGGATTCTGCAAAGCTATTCGCTAACACCACAGGTATTGAGTTGGTTGGGTCGGTTACTTTTCCTGCAAATTGATACACGCCGCCGATAACAAAAGCCACTGCCATCGTTTCGCCTAAAGCGCGGCCAAAAGACAGAATGATTGAGCCGATAATGCCCGATTTTGCGTAGGGAAACACCACGTCCTTAATAACTTCCAGCTTGGTAGCACCCATTGCGTAAGCCGACTCTTTTAGCAGGTCAGGCACCGTGCTGATGGCATCTCGGCTGAGCGCCGCCATAAAAGGAATAACCATAATACCCAACACTAGGCCTGCCACGAGCAGTGACACCGTGTTACCACCGAAAATACTGGCGATAAATGGTCCAAAATAAAACAGTCCCCACATGCCATAAATAATACTGGGGATGGAAGCGAGCAATTCAATCGCAACACCTACGGGTTTAGCTAGTGAACCTGCGGCTATTTCAGATAAAAAAACAGCTATACCCATCGCAATAGGTATAGAAAAAAACATTGCTATTAAGGTTGAAAATATAGTACCGACAATGGGGACTAAAGCGCCATAAATAACCCTAGAGTCAGTTGAATTCATTTCTTCATCATCATCCGTTACGAAGTCCTCATCCGTCACGAAATCTTCATCATCAATGCTGCCACTCAGTAACTCTTGCTGGCTCTGTTCAAGCGCAGACAGCTCAACTTTTTCTTCAACTCCCCAGCGTGACTCGAATAAGAAATGTACGCCAAACTCTTCAATAGCAGGCTTTGCAGATAGGTATAAAACGACCGCCGTTGCGGCCAGAATAAAAAACACCAGGCTAGCACTGAACTGAGCTAGTTTTTTAAAAATTAATTCCATTACCGCCTTCTATTTAATGAATAACCTCCCCAATGGAACATTGGGGAGGTTATAAACACGTCTAAAACTTAGATAACTATTCGGTTTATTTTAAACCTTTTTCTACCCAGTAGCCCTGAATTTTCTTAATAACAACATCTGGAAGTGATACATAACCGACTTCTTCAATTAATTTATTCTTTTTAGTCAGTGCATAGTCAAAGAACTTAATTACTTCTTTTGAGTTTTTACCTTCTTTAGGGACAAGGACAAACGTTGCCGTAACTATTGGGTAACCTTTTGGTGGGTATGCAATATTGGCGTAAAAGTCTTTTTTCGGGTTCAAATCGGCATAAGTCGCCGCTGCTTCAAATGAAGCGGGTTCTGGCACGATAAATTTGTTTTCGGCATTTTCTATAATAGCCATATCTAGGCCATTTTTCTTTGCATCGGCGTAGTCTACATAGCCAATTGAAAACGCATTATTTTTAATTGCTGTGGCCACACCGAAATTACCTTTACCTGCAATGCGATTTTTAGACGGCCAGTCAACGACCTTCCTAGCCCCTACCTGTTTGCGCCATTGCTTATTCATTTTGCTCAAATAATAGCTGAATGCGAAAGTAGTACCTGATTTATCGCTACGGTGAACAAATAAAATATCCTTATTAGGCAAGTTAACACCCGCGTTTTCTTTTTGAATCAGCGCATCGTTCCATTTGGTAATAGTGCCCAACATAATGCCTGAAATGGCTGCTTCGCTTAGTTTCAAACCTTTAACACCTTCAACATTATAGGCAAATGTTATTGCACCGATAGCCGTTGGGAACATAATTAATCCCTCTTTTGCTAACGCCGCTGACTTTAAAGGCTTGTCAGTACCACCAAAATCCACGTGACGAGCCGCCACTTCTTTAATACCCGAACCACTGCCTGTTGGCGTGTAATTTACCTGGTTGCCCGTTTCGTCGTAATACGCCTTGCTCCACGTCGTATACGCAGGATACGCAAAACTTGATCCCGTGCCTTCAATTTTAGCCGCGTGAGCTGCCGTAGCGGCTGTTAAGCCCATTAATCCTAATGCTAATATTTTCTTCATTTTCATTACATATCTCCAATTAATTTGATCATGGATAAAGCCACGCTCTATCTTGATACTCAGTTTATGCTCGCCATATGGCATTATAATGAACGGTATATGACAGTTTAATGACGGTAATAAATCTTAAGCACCATTGACTAGCGATTAACTCTGTTTGCAGAAAAAAGACACTGGAACTGGCTTCCCTCGCCCACCTTGCTATCAATAATTAGCTGCGCTTCGTGTCGTTCTAACTCGTGTTTAACGATAGCCAAACCGAGTCCCGTGCCAGTTTTATGCATGATATTGTTTTCTGGCACCCGATAAAAACGTTCTGTTAGGCGATCTAAATGCCTTGCGGCAATACCCTTGCCCGTATCGCTTACACTTAAAATGCCTTCTCCTTTATCATTCAGCGACCAGCTGACACGAACTTCCCCACGTTGCTCCGTATAATTAATAGCGTTATTAATAAGATTGCGCAAAACGGTAAGCATAGAGCTTTTATTACCTTTTAGGTCAACGTTTGGCTGCATATCAAATCGTAGCGCTTGTTTTCGCTGCTGGGCGACCGGCCTAAACTCTATGTCAAGCTGCTCAAACAGGTCATGCAAATTGATAATATTATTCGAGTTTTCCACATCACTGTCTTCAAGCTTACTCAATAGCAAAAGTTCGTCGATCATCGTTTGCATTTTAAGCACCTGCTGATCTACTTTTTGCAGTGATTTTTCTACCCGTTCTTTTCCTGCCGAAGTATCGGTTAATAACATTTCTACGTAACCTTTCAGCACGGTTAACGGCGTTCTTAATTCATGCGAGGCGTTTGATACAAAATCCTTACGCATTTGGTTGGTCCGCTCTACTTTTGTTACGTCGCGCACCAAAAGCAGGCGTTCGTCATAACCATACGGCAACACTCTTATCTCAATTTTCTCGGCTGTCCAATTCGATTCAATTACGGGTAGCCCCATCACCAGCACGCCAGCTTTTTGCGACTGGTTAAGTAATTTTGTAAAATGTGGGTGGCGAATCAAATGGTTTATTAGCTGCCCTTCATCATCTTTCTTTAAGCCTAATAGTATTGACGCCCGATCGTTAAACCATTTAATTTCATTGGATAACGATAAAATAACTACGCCATCCGGGAAAATAGAAATCAACTTTCTGAATCGCTCCAGTTGCTCGCTAACGCTGTTTTTTTGCGCTAAACGCTGCTTTTTAAACTGGTACATCTGATACCCCAGCTGACCCAGAAGGCCCTTCTCAAAAGGCACGCTGTCCAGCTCATTTCCTTGAGCCCAGTTATGAAGTTTCTGTAAGCGATAAAGTTGAAATGCAATATAGCCCAATAAAAAGGCCGCTATAAACCATGCGGTATAGCCAACGAAGGCACCTAATACCCCGCCGATTAACAGGCATAACAACAAATTATTTCGTTCAAATTTCCAATCCATGTCCACCTTAAATAGCCGTTAATTTATAACCAAAGCCGCGTACCGTCTGAACCAGGTCTGCGCAACCCTGGGCTTCTAAAATTTTTCTTAAACGCCGTACATGTACGTCAACAGTACGATCTTCCACATACACATTATTACCCCAAACGTTATCTAATAACTGATTGCGTGAATACACCTTATTGGGGTGCGCTGCCAAAAAATAAAGCAATTTATACTCTGTCGGGCTCATCATCACTTCAACATTGTTAAGGACTACGCTATGCCCATCAGGATCAATCACGAGAGGGCCTATCGATAACAAATTGCTCTTATCTGTCGATTCAACCCGCCTGAGCACCGCCTTAATTCGTGCGACCAGTTCGCGTACCGAAAACGGCTTGGTCACATAATCATCTACGCCCGTTTCCAGACCGATAATTTTGTCGTCTTCTGAGCCTCTAGCCGTCAGCATGATAATGGGAATATGTTTGTTTTCATCCTGATTTTTTAAAAATTTAACCCAGTCAGGTCCGCTAATGCCCGGTAGCATCCAGTCCAATAAGATGATGTCTGGCGTTATTTCATGAAGCGACTTCTGCGCTTTCATCACGTCTACACACCAAACCACATCAAGGTCATTAGACATCAGCGCAAGCTGTAACATTTCTCCAATATCTTCGTCGTCTTCAACCAGTAAAACTTTTGTTTTCGTCATTACAATAATCGCTTATTAAGTACAATTGGTTACGATACGTTATATTTATTACCGTATCGTGACAAGTTGAACCTCAAAGCCTTCACCCTGGAGCTCTTATGCATAACGCCTTAATATGAATTCTGGCTCTGTGGATCTGCGCAATAAGGTGCTACCAGGCAATGTTCGCCTGTTTTTAAAATTAGCTTTAGGTGTTAAGTTAGCTACTTATCTTGAACCGAATATGACTTTTATTTCTCCTGATTATGAGTTTTAAAACATACCTATTATTTTTTCTTTTGAGTTTTATGCCTCTCACGCAGGCGGAGACTATTATTGTTGGCGACTTTTCAAATAGTGACTTAACGGGCTGGATTGAACAAGTATTTGAGGGACAAACAAGGTATCAACTTGAGCTCGTAGACGACCTAAGCGTATTGAGCGCTAGCAGTTCAAAATCCGCCTCTGGTTTATTTAGAGAGATTGATATTGATCTAAACAAAACACCGATTATTCATTGGTCCTGGAAGGTTAGGAACACTCTCGCCAGCGCCAATGAACGCGCTAAAGCGGGCGATGATTTTAGCGCCCGCGTTTATGTCGTATTTTCTGCAGGACCCTTCTTTTGGCAAACCAAAACATTGAGTTACGTATGGGCTAATCAGTCAGCCATTGGCAAACACTGGCCAAACCCCTATACGGCAAACGCACAAATGCTTGCGGTTCAATCGGGTGAAGAACAGGCCAATCTGTGGCGCAGTGAAAGCAGAAACGTTCGACAAGATATTCAGCGCGTGTTCGGCATAACGATAACGACAATAGAAGCCGTCGCCATCATGACGGACACCGATCAAACGGGTGCCGCCACTCAGGCCTGGTATGGTGATATCTGGTTTAGCGATTAATCATCATTACGCTTTGCTAAACACCAGTCTCATATCTTCGCCTTTACCTTCTACATCCACTTTTATCACGTCGCCCGGCATAAAGTGGCCAGATAATATATCTTGCGCGAGGGAGTTTTCTAAACGTTGCTGAATCGCTCTTTTTAGTGGTCGCGCACCGTACACCGGGTCAAACCCCGCTTCGCCGAGCTTATCCAGCGCGGCGTCTGATACCAGTAAATCTATATCTCGATCTTGCAGGCGTTTACGTAGCACTTCAACCTGTATCGTGGTGATCGCTCTAATTTGTGAACGACCCAGTGGGTGAAACACCACCGATTCATCGATACGGTTGATAAACTCGGGGCGGAAATGATTGCCGACCACTTCCATTACGGCGCTCTTCATTTCCTCGTAATTCGCTTCGCCCGCCAGTTCCTGAATGCGATCTGACCCCAGATTAGAGGTCATCACGATCACGGTATTTCGAAAATCTACCGTTCTACCCTGGCCATCGGTTAAACGGCCATCGTCCAGTACTTGCAATAAGATGTTAAACACATCAGGGTGCGCTTTTTCTACTTCATCCATCAAAATAACGGAATAGGGCTTGCGACGAATCGCCTCGGTTAAATAACCACCTTCTTCATAACCAACATAACCCGGAGGCGCGCCAATCAGCCTTGCGACCGAGTGTTTTTCCATAAATTCGGACATATCAATTCGCACAATCGCTTCTTCGGTATCGAACAAAAACTCTGCCAATGCCTTGCAAAGCTCTGTTTTACCTACCCCAGTTGGGCCAAGGAATAAAAACGAACCATTCGGGCGATTTGGGTCAGACAAGCCCGCGCGCGAACGTCGAATAGCGTCGCTGACCGCTTTCACCGCTTCATCTTGGCCAATAACACGCTGGCTTAGATTACCTTCCATCTGTAATAGTTTTTCGCGTTCACCTTCGAGCATTTTAGAGACAGGAATTCCCGTCCACTTAGACACCACATCGGCAATTTCTTCTTCGGTGACCTTATTACGTAACAAAGTAAAAACGTGCTCATCATCGCCTTTTTCGGCCTCTTGAATGGCTTTTTCTAAACGCGGAATTTCGCCGTATTGCAGTTCGGACATACGCGTTAAATCGCCCGCACGACGCGCGGTTTCCATTTCTAGTTTAACCCTCTCTAGTTCTTCTTTGTGTTGAGCACTGCCTTGCATGGCGGCCTTTTCAGACTTCCACACTTCTTCCAGATCGGCGTATTCTTTTCCCAGTTCGTTTATCTCAGATTCCAGCAGGTTTAAACGCTTTTTCGATGCTTCATCGGTTTCTTTTTTGACCGCTTCGCGTTCAATTTTTAATTGAATTAAACGGCGTTCCAGTCTATCCATCGATTCAGGTTTTGAATCCATTTCCATGCGAATACGACTGGCCGATTCATCGATTAAATCAATCGCTTTATCGGGCAATTGACGGTCGGTAATATAACGGTGTGACAACACCGCAGCGGATACTATCGCCGGATCGGTAATCTCGACGCTATGGTGCACTTCGTAGCGTTCTTTTAAACCACGTAAAATAGCGATCGTATCTTCGACCGTGGGTTCATCAACCAACACCTTCTGAAAACGGCGCTCTAGCGCGGCGTCTTTTTCAATATACTGGCGATATTCATCTAAGGTAGTGGCCCCTACGCAATGTAGTTCACCGCGTGCCAGCGCGGGTTTAAGCATATTGCCCGCGTCCATCGCACCTTCACCTTTGCCCGCGCCCACCATGGTGTGCAACTCATCGATAAATAGAATAACCTGCCCTTGCTGTTTGGACACGTCATTCAGTACCGCTTTTAAGCGCTCTTCAAATTCACCTCGGAATTTTGCACCCGCAATCAACGCCGCCATATCTAAAGATAGCAAACGCTTGGATTTTAAACTTTCGGGTACTTCGCCATTAACGATGCGTTGAGCCAAGCCTTCGACGATAGCGGTTTTACCCACACCTGGCTCACCGATAAGTACGGGGTTGTTCTTTGTTCGCCGTTGTAACACCTGAATGGTGCGACGAATTTCTTCATCTCGACCAATCACTGGGTCCAACTTACCCTGCTCGGCTCTTTCGGTTAGATCGATACTGTATTTTTCCAGCGCCTGCCGGTTTTCTTCGGCGTTTTGGTCGCTCACCGCTTCACCACCTCGCACGTCGTCAATCGCCTTTTCCACTAAGCTTTTTGTCGCCCCGGATTCCTGCAAAGCCTTTCCAGCCTGACCTTTATCTTCGAGCGCCGCCAGTACAAACAGTTCGCTTGAAATATAAGCGTCTTTGCGTTTTTGCGCGAGTTGATCGGTTACATTCAATAAACGACTGAGGTCGTTAGACACTTGAACGTCGCCCGCAACGCCTTCAACGGTTGGCAACCGATCGAGTGCTTCACCTAAAGATGAACGTAGCTTATTGACATTTACACCGGCTAAATGCAGCAGATGGCGAACACTCGCGCCTTGCTGATCAAGCATCGCTATCAGTAAGTGCGTTGGCTCTATAAATTGATGCTCCTTGCCTAGCGCTAAACTTTGCGCATCCGACAGAGCCATTTGAAATTGACTGGTCAGTTTATCCATTCGCATTCGTTATTCCTCATTATTGGTTGATAACCTATTAATGGGGCCGATGGAGCGACAAGTCAATGATCTAAATCAGCTCAGCTTTTTTAACTCAGTAAATTTAGTGAATAAAACCGTGCAGCCAGCTTATCAAGGCAATACCGAACAGCATTAATACAATTTGCTCAACGGCGGCTGATAAATTAACGCGCTTATGTAGCGTAGGAATTAAATCGGCTACCGCGATATAAATAAAACTGGCTGCAGCAAACGCCAATACATAAGGCAATATACCTTCAAAGTCAGCCAGCCAGAAGTAGGCTAACAGGCCACCAACCAGTGTCGCTAAACTGGAAATAACGTTATACAAAATGGCTTTTTTACGGCTAAATCCACTTTGTAATAAAATCGCAAAATCTCCCACTTCTTGCGGAATTTCATGCGCCGTTACCGCCAGCGCCGTCACCACGCCCAGGTGAATATCGGTTAAAAAAGCCGCTGCAATTAAAACACCGTCGACAAAATTGTGCACGCTATCACCAACCAATATCAGTGTGCCAGCAGACTTATGACTATGTTCGCTCACATCGATATGTCCTTCACAATCGTCGTGATGGCAATGCCGCCACAGCACCAGTTTTTCCAGCACAAAAAAGAACATCAAACCGCCCAGTATGGTGATTGATAGCGTGTGGAAATTGTCAGCGCCTACTTCTTCTAATGCGTGCGGTATTAAACCGACGAAAGAAACGCTTAGCAGCGCGCCAGTGGCAAAACTAACGCTAAACGGCAGCCCTTTACTGATGATTTTTTTTGGTAAGGCCAGCACCAAAGATGCGGCCAAAACGCTCAGCACGCCGCCCATCAAGGTAAAGAGAATGATCCAGGTTAATGCGCTCATCGGTATAAATAAAGGTTAAGGTTGAAGCCAGATTAACGAAACCATCCGACCCGTTATGGGCTCTCGTCGGTAGGAGTAAAACTTATCTGCCGCATTATACGTACAATGCTCACCGCCATATATTCTTTTTACACCGCATTGAATCAACGTCATTCTTGCTAAAGCATACAAATCAGCCAGGTGATGGGTCTTATCGGTTTGCCGAAACGCCTGTTGCATCACGCTACTTTTTGTTACAAAAGCCTCTTTTACTTCAGTACCCACTTCAAAACGACCTGGTCCAATCGCGGGGCCCAGCCAGGCGAGGATCTGTTCTTTGTCACCCAATGCCGCTATGGTTTTTTCTATTACGCCCGCTAACAGTCCGCGCCAACCCGCGTGTACCGCCGCAACTGCGGACCCGTCTTGCTTACAAAATAAAACGGGCAAACAGTCGGCCGTTAACACCGCGCAAACCCGGCCTTGAGTACGCGCCAGAGATGCATCCGCCTGACTAATTGTTTGTCTATTAAGCTGATTCAGCTCCACTACATCGACCCCGTGAACTTGGTCTAACCATGCGGGGTCTGCTGGCAACTCTAATTCAGCAACCAGCGCTGCCCTATTCCGAGTAACCGCCGTTGCGTCATCGTTAACGTGCTGAGCCAGATTAAAGCTCGAATAAGCTCCGTCGCTCACGCCACCGTTTCGGCACGTCGTTAACGCCTTAACTTGTTTTGGCGCAGGCCAATTGGGTACGATAAAGTGCGGGCGCATGCTATTTAGCAGGGCACTCTTGCTGCAACACCCGAACCAAATTGGCCATATCAGAGGGAAGCTCGCATTCCCAGGAAATTTCTTCGCCCGTTACCGGGTGCACGACGCCTAATCTGGCCGCGTGCAGGGCTTGTCGTCTAAATCCACGTAAGGTTTCGCTGAGTAGCTCGCTGGCATTTGCGATCGCTTTATAACGCCCGCCATAAACCTGATCGCCCACAATCGGATGATGTCTATGACTGAGGTGTACGCGTATTTGGTGCGTACGGCCCGTTTCGAGTTTAACCCTTAATAAG
>JBLIAQ010000014.1:0-18707 GCA_047634535.1 Cycloclasticus sp. | reverse complement strand
TAGCAGATCGTTTGCATAATATGCGCACGATAGACGTCATGAAGCCGGTAAGCAGACGCCGCATTGCTAAAGAAACATTTGATATTTATGCGCCCATTGCGCATCGACTAGGCATGCATGAGTACTGCCTGGAGCTGGAAGATTTAAGTTTTAAGGCGATGTTTCCGCGTAGAAAAGAAATTTTGCTCAAGAGTATAAAAAAAGCTCGGGGTAATAGAAAAGAGGTGATAGATAAGGTCACCGCGTCACTGGTAGAACGGTTTGAGAAGGCAGCGTTTCCGGCATCGATTAGTGGTCGTGAGAAAAACACCTATAGTATCTACCGTAAGATGAAACGACAGCATATAACGTTTAGCGAAGTATTTGACGTTTATGCCTTTAGGGTGATAGTCGATTCTACTGAGCAATGCTATCAGGCGCTGGGCGTGTTACACAATCTTTATAAGCCCGTTCCAGGCAAATTCAAGGACTATATCGCGCTGCCCAAAAGCAATGGCTATCAATCACTGCATACCGTTTTAATAGGCCCTTTCGGCATACCCATTGAAATTCAAATTCGCTCGCAGCAGATGGATCAGGTTGCCGTGTCGGGCATCGCCGCGCACTGGTTATATAAAACTGAAGGTGTGGCAGATGAGACTCAAGCGAGGGCGCATGAGTGGTTGAGAACCTTGTTGGAAATGCAAAAAGGTAATGATGACTCGTTTGAATTTATTGAGAATTTAAAAGTTGATTTGTTTCCACAGGAGATTTTTGTTTTTTCACCTAAAGGAACTATCGTCAAGTTACCGAAGGGTTCGACCGCGGTAGATTTTGCTTTTGCGGTGCATACCGATGTTGGTATGGCTTGTGCGGGTGCAAAAATAAACCGGCAGATGGAGCCTTTGCATACAATATTAAGAAACGGACAAACGGTAGAAATTATAACCAGTGATTTTGCCGTGTGTAACCCCAATTGGCTGAGTTTTGTGGTGACCTCTAAAGCAAGAAACGCCATCAGAAATCACTTGAAGGAATTTAAAGAGCGAGACGCCGTGGCGTTGGGTGCGCAACTGTTAAACGAAGAGCTGAGAACTACAGGTCTACGTTTTGACGATATCGATCAAGATCGACTGAGTGAGTTTTTAAAAGAGCAGCAACTAAGTTCGGTTGACGCCTTGTTGATGGACTTAGGTTTTGGTAATCGTTTGCCGCTACTGGTGGCGCAAAACCTGATGGCACCGGTGGGGTCTGAGGATATTGCTGTAGATATAGGAACAGGAAAGCAGTCTACCGCGACCTTGAATATTCATGGCGCAGAGGGTATGTTAATTAACTTGGCTGTTTGCTGTCGTCCTATCTCCGGCGATAAGGTGATTGGTTTTTTTAACCCTGGCCGTGGTGTTGTGGTGCACCGCATTCACTGCAGAAATACGCGAGAGTACAAGAAAAAGCATAAGAGCTGGTTGAACGTAAACTGGACCAATAATGTCGAAGGCGAATTTTTTTCTGATATTCGTATGGAGTTAAAAAATGAACGCGGCGTGTTAGCACAAATAGCCTCCTTACTTTCCTCCTACGGTTGTAATATTGAAAATATCAATATGACGACGCGCTCTGAAGAATCGTCCAGCGATGTGTTTACCATTACCGTGCGTGACAGGAAGCATCTCGCGCGCGTTATGCGACGTTTACATAATATTCCGGCAGTTTTAAAAATATCACGTGTTCGAAATTAAGGTACCCAAATAATGAAAAAAACGGTTATTCATTCAGCTCAGGCGCCAGAGGCAATTGGCACTTATTCTCAGGCAATTAAGGTAGATCAGACGGTTTATTTATCGGGACAAATTCCTTTGCTAGCTGAAACCATGCAGCTCGTTGAGGGAGGCATTAGTGAGCAAATTCATCAGGTTTTCAATAACCTGAAGGCGGTGGCTTTGGCTGCGGGTGGTGATCTATCTGACGTGGTAAAACTCAATATTTACCTTGCTGATATGGCCGATTTTCCCGTGGTAAATGAAGTGATGGCGAACTATTTTTCACAGCCTTATCCGGCAAGAGCCGCGATTGGAGTGGCGGCATTACCGAAAAACTGTTCGGTCGAAATGGACGCGGTAATGGTGTTAGGCAACGATTAATTCTTATAGGCCCGTTACAACTATATAAGCATGAACGTTTGTAACTATCTAGACGAATTACCGATAACCGAGCTTAAAGGTGTCGGCGAAAAAGTGGCCGAAAAATTAAACCGACTGGCTATCGTGTCGGTCGCCGACGTTTTGTTTCATTTGCCATTTCGTTACGAAGATAGAAGTAGTGTGGTACCGATTGGAGCTTTACAGGCGGGAACGTCTTGCCTGTTCGAAGGCCGTGTCGAGCTCGCTGAAGTCGTTTATCGGGGGCGTCGTTCAATGTTGGTGCGACTGAGTGATGATACAGGCTTCATAACGCTGCGGTTTTTTCATTTTTCTAACAGTCAAAAAGACGCTATGCAAAGGGGCCAATGGCTGCGTTGTTTTGGTGATATAAAAAGTTACGGAAAATCGGCCGTTATAGAAGTTGTGCACCCCGAATATCAGTTTATTTCTGAGCAACAGCGCGGCGAAGTAGGCGACGGTTTGTTAGCCGTTTATCCGGTGACCGAAGGGCTTCATCAGGCGTCATTTAGAAAGCTGAATAAACAGGCGTTTGGAATGCTTGAACAGGGGATGGGTGTACGCGACTGTTTGCCGGAAGGGCTATCGGCCGATAAGGGCTGGCCTGATTTAATCGACAGTTTACGCCAGCTGCACTACCCCAAATCGATTCCGCCGACCGATGTTAGTAATATCCCTGCGTTTAAACGATTAATTTATGAGGAACTGCTGGCAAATCATTTGAGCCTGAGCCGTTTGAAAAAAGGTATGAAGCAAAATGCTGCACCGAGTTTTAAATCAAACGGTAGCTTACGACGAGATTTGTTAAACGCCTTAGGGTTTAATTTCACAGACGCGCAACAGCGCGTGGTAAATGAAATTTCATTGGACCTGGAGTCAACGCGGCCGATGCAACGCTTGTTGCAAGGCGACGTTGGTTCGGGCAAAACAGTCGTTGCGGCCTGTGCTGCACTTACCGCCGTTGAAGCTGGCTACCAAGTCGCTTTGATGGCGCCCACCGAGCTATTGGCGGAACAGCATTTTAAAAACTTCCAGGGCTGGTTGGAAAAAGCTAATGTCAGGGTTGATTGTTTACTAGGTCGGCATAAAGGAAAAACCTATCAGACAATAACCGACGATATTCAGGCAGGGCGGTCAAATATTATTATCGGTACCCAGTCGTTATTTCAGGAAAAAGTCAATTTCCAAAAACTGGGCCTGGTGATTATTGATGAACAACACCGCTTTGGTGTACACCAGCGGCTTGCCTTACGAGATAAAGGCGTACGGGGTGGCTTGCACCCGCATCAATTAGTGATGACCGCTACGCCTATTCCCAGAACGCTGGCCTTGCTCGGCTATGCCGATCTGGATTTATCGGTGATTGATGAATTACCGCCAGGCCGCACACCCGTGACGACGACGGTGTTATCGGTGGCTAAAAGAGAGTTGATTATCGAGCGCATAAAACAGGGTGTCGCAGATGGCCGACAGGTGTATTGGGTTTGTACCCTGATTGAGGAATCTGAAACGCTACAGTGTCAGGCGGCAGAAGCGGCGGCGGATTTATTGCGCAGCCTTTTGCCGGATATTAATATTGGTCTGGTACACGGTCGGATGAAGGCCGATGAAAAGCAGCAGGTGATGGATAACTTTAAGCAGCAACAGCTGAAAATTTTGGTAGCGACAACGGTGATTGAAGTGGGCGTGGATGTACCTAACGCCAGTTTAATGGTGATTGAAAATGCTGAACGCTTAGGTCTGTCGCAATTGCATCAATTACGTGGCAGGGTCGGACGTGGTCAACGCGATAGCCACTGCGTGTTGATGTACCAGTCGCCGTTGTCTGATAACGCGAATGAACGCTTAAGCATTATGCGTGAGACGAGCGATGGCTTTAAAATTGCCGAAAAAGATATGCAGTTGAGAGGTCCGGGTGAATTATTGGGTAAGCGTCAGGCCGGGTTTATGCGTTTTAAGGTAGCCGATATGCTTCGCGATGCGCATATGTTGGAACAGGTCGCGCGTGATGCGGAGGATATTTTGCAAAAAAACTCAAACCTGGTCGAGCCTTTAATTCACCGTTGGTTAGGTAATTCAGTAGAATACGCGCAAGTTTAAATGAGTGCAGTAGCGTTGAAGACCATTAATCATTTTTTTATAACAGAGCCCGTGTGGCGTAGCGTGGAACAGTGGCGTTCTGGCGAGGTGCCCGAGAGCGAATTAAACTGGCTATTAGAGTCAAACTCCTTAACGCAGAGAATAAAAAGTACATTTC
Organism: Cycloclasticus sp.; assembly: GCA_047634535.1. Lineage (GTDB taxonomy): Bacteria > Pseudomonadota > Gammaproteobacteria > Methylococcales > Cycloclasticaceae > Cycloclasticus. The sequence goes on along the minus strand of JBLIAQ010000014.1, from coordinate 14,312 downwards.
AGGCGCCTTTTAGCGTCAGTGTAGAGGGAGAGCAATGGGCGAACCCTTTTTTAGCGGACGCGGAATGCTTGAATCAACCCGTTGATTGCCCAGCACTGATACGCGAGGTGTTATTGAAGGTAGGCGGTCAGGCGTATGTTTTTGCGAGGACGACGCTGCCTAAAGAAGTCGCCGACGAACTTCAAGAACTGACTCGTCTGGGAAATAAACCGTTGGGCGAAGTTATTTTTTCTTACCCCGATTTACGACGAGTTAAACTAGACCTTGCGGTTATTAATATCGCCCAGTTAAGCAAAGCGATGCAAGCTAAACTGGTTGGCGAAACCTCTATTTGGGGACGACGCAATAGCTATCAAATTAACAAACATACCTTTATAGTCAGTGAGTTCTTTTTACCAGTCTTGTATGCGAGATGATTATTCAACTAAATAAAAAAAACCTAAAAAACTATTGGGTGTTGACCCGTTTACATAAACCGATTGGTATTTTATTACTACTGTGGCCGATGTACTGGGCGCTTTGGATCGCCAGTCACGGTAATCCTGACATACTCGTTTTTACCGTCTTTACCTTAGGCGTTGTACTGATGCGTTCGGCTGGTTGCGTTATTAATGATTACGCCGATAGGCGAGTTGATCCACACGTTTCAAGAACTAAGTTGCGGCCAATAGCGACCGGTCAGGTAACGCCCGGCGAAGCGCTGCAACTTTTTGCGGTGTTGGTCCTGTTGTCGTTTCTACTGGTTTTATTGATGAATAGTTTAACGATATGGTTATCGGCTGGCGCGGTATTTTTGGCGGTACTGTACCCGTTTATGAAGCGCTATACCCATTTGCCCCAGGTATTTTTGGGTATGGCCTTTGGTTGGGCTATTCCGATGGTTTATGCGGCGCAAACCAATAGCTTGCCGCCCATCGCATGGCTGTTATTTATTGCGGCGGTTCTCTGGGCCGTGGTGTATGACACTATGTACGCGATAGTGGATCGTGAGGATGATTTAAAAATAGGTGTTAAATCAACGGCCATTTTATTTGGCGAGTTAGATAAGGTGTTGATAGGAGTTTTTCAACTATTATTCTTCGTTACCCTGTTCGTCGTCGGGCAAAAAGCTAATTTAGGCGTGTTTTATTACGTGGGTGTGTGCGTAGCGGTTTTGTTTGCTCTTTATCACCAATGGTTAATGAAAGATCGTGACCCAGCGATGTGCATGCGGGCATTTTTAAATAACAACTGGCTGGGTCTGGTTATTTTTGTCGCCATAGTAATAGACTCACTAGTGAGATAGATATTTCTTTAGGCTCTGGCAAAGGCCCAAACTTCAACGCGTTCAACGCCGGCCTTTTTAAGCGTTTTAGCCATTTCATTGGCGGTAGAGCCTGTTGTTACTACGTCGTCAATAATGGCAATAGAGCGAATATCGCCCTTTGCTTGGTAACGAAAGGCGTTGCGTATATTTTTTCGTCTTTCGGCAGCGTTAAGCGACGCCTGACTGCTGGTGTTGATAACCCGTTTCAGCGGCTGGTGTAAGAGGGGAATTTGCAGTTCTCGTTGTATCCATTGGCTTATAAAGTCAGATTGGTTGAAGCCCCTAACGGCTAATCGTTTTGGGTGTAGTGGAGCGGAGACCAGTGCGTCGGTTTTTTTGTCTAGCGTCTTAATATGCCGCGCCATTAGCTCGCCCATGATTTTTGCACAACTGTGTTTGGCCTGAAATTTGAGCGACTGTATTAAAAACCGGGCCATTCCATGGTATCGATACGGGGTGGTAATTCGGTCAAAATACGGCATTTTTTTCAGGCAGCGTCCACAAATACTGGCGTCGGTGGTTAGTGCTATATTGCAAATCGTACAGGCCTGTTCAATGCGAGGTAGTTCTGCTAAGCAGGCGTCGCATAAATCCATCCCATGATGCCCGGGCTGGTTACATATAAAGCAGGTATAGGGGTAAACGCAGGATTGCGCAGAAAGGAACCAGTTGTTCAATTTTTTAGAAATTAATTTTGACAACTTTACGACCTCATGTAACATAAACTCTTTTTAGAATTGAATAAGGTGTTTTTAGCATGAGCATATCATCAGAAGTCGTTACTGAGCAAAAAAGAGCGCCAGTACGCATCATGAAAAATCAGTGGTCGTTAGAGAAAATTCAGGCGCTTTTTGAATTGCCGTTTAATGACTTATTGTTTCAAGCGCATACGCTTCACCGCGAAAATTTTGATCCAAATGCGGTGCAAATAAGTACCTTGTTGAGTATAAAAACCGGCGCTTGCCCAGAAGATTGTTCTTATTGTCCGCAAAGTGTTCGCTACGACACCGGGCTTGAAAAAGAAGCACTGATGGAAATTCAAGCGGTGGTTGACGCGGCTAAAGCGGCTAAAGAAAATGGCGCGAGCCGTTTTTGTATGGGCGCGGCCTGGCGTAGCCCAAAAGACCGTGATCTGGATAAAGTGACGCGGATGGTTGAGGAAGTGAAGGCGCTGGGTATGGAAACCTGTGTCACCCTTGGCATGCTCGGGGAAAGTCAGGCGAAACGTTTAAAAGACGCGGGGCTGGACTATTACAATCATAATATTGATACCTCAGAAGATTACTATAGCGAAGTGATTACAACACGAACCTACCAGGATAGATTAGATACGATCGATACGGTGAGGGATGCGGGCATTAACGTTTGCAGCGGCGGTATTGTCGGTATGGGCGAGGGCAAGGTGGATCGCGCAAAAATGTTACAGACCCTGGCTAATATGGAACACCCGCCAGAAAGTGTGCCGATTAATCAGTTAGTGCAGGTGAAAGGTACGCCTTTAGAGGGTGTCGAGTCGATAGATTCAATAGATTTTATAAAAACCATCGCAGTAGCGCGGATTTTAATGCCTAAATCTCAAGTTAGGCTGTCTGCGGGCAGAAGCGATATGAGCGATGAGATGCAGGCGATGTGTTTCTTCGCGGGCGCCAATTCAATTTTTTATGGCGATCAACTACTGACCACAGAAAATCCAACGGAAAGCGCTGATCACCAACTATTTAAACGCTTAGGGCTGCACCCTGCAACGGCATAAATTTATCTATGGACCACTGGGGACTGCCAGACCAGCTTGATGAATTAAAACGTCAGCAGCTGTATCGCTCGCGGCAAATAATTGAAGGGCCGCAAGGCGCTCGGGTACAGATAGCGGGTACCTTGTACGATAATTTTTCGAGTAATGATTATTTAGGCCTGGCTAATCACCCGGCTGTGATTAAGGCGTTCCAACAAGCGGCCGAAAAATACGGTGTGGGCAGTGGCTCAGCGCACCTTATCTGCGGCCACAGCAGTGAACACCACGCGCTGGAAGAAGAGCTGGCCGAGTTTACTGGGCGTCAACGAGCGCTAATTTTTTCAACGGGTTATATGGCCAATCTGGGGGTTATTTCAGCGCTGGTTAAAAAAGGCGATGAGGTATTTCAAGATAAGTTAAATCACGCTTCTTTGATCGATGGTGGGTTGATATCAGGCGCTCGATTCAGGCGTTATCCGCACGGTGATTTGAATCGTCTGCAGCAGCTCGTTGAACAATCATCCAGTACTAAAAAGCTCATCGTCAGCGATGGCGTTTTTAGTATGGATGGTGATGAAGCCGACGTGCCTAAGCTGGCGTCGATCGCCGCGCAGACCAATGCTATGTTAATGATCGATGACGCGCACGGCGTGGGTGTGCTGGGTAAAAATGGCGCTGGATTGTTAGAAAAGCACGGCTTAAATCTGCAGCAAGTGCCCATTTTAATGGCGACATTGGGTAAAAGTTTGGGTACTGCCGGTGCCTTTGTGGCGGGTAGCGAAGAATTGATTGAGACCTTAATCCAGAGTGCACGAACGTATATTTTCACCACGGCTATGCCATCGGCGATGATGGCGGCAACGCGTGCGAGCCTGCAATTATGTCAGCAGGAAAATTGGCGACGCGAAAAATTAGCCGCACTAGTGACTCAATTTAGACGAGGCGCGCATCAGTTAGGCTTAAAATTAATGGCGTCCAATACGCCAATTCAAGCGCTTATTCTGGGCAGCAACCAGGCCGTTATGTCGGTCAGTCAACGACTAAAAGAAAAAGGCATTCTGGTCGGTGCGATACGACACCCAACCGTTGCCAAAAACACTGAACGCTTGCGTATTACTTTTACTGCGAACCACACAGAGTCTCAGGTAGAAGCCTTACTCCTGACGCTGGAAGGAGCGGTGCGTGATTAAATTGAATGTAGAAACATCGGGAACTGGGCCAGAGCTGGTGTTAATTCACGGCTGGGCAATGAATAATCTGGTCTGGAAAGGGTTGTTACGCGAATTGGAAAAGTCTTATCGCGTGACGTGCGTTGAGCTGCCCGGGCATGGAAACAGCCAACACTACAATGCGTGGACACTGGATGAATTGCTGCAAGCGATGAGCGAAAGCCTACCAGCAACTTGTAGTGTTTTGGGCTGGTCGCTCGGCGGAATGATCGCGCTTGCCTACGCGGACAAATACCCATCACGTGTGGCGAAGCTCATTATGCTCGCCAGTTCCGCTAAATTCGTGCAATCCAAAGATTGGAAAAACGCACAACCTATAGAGACATTAAGATTGTTTTCAGAAGGCCTGAGTGGTAACCCTTTTGCAGCCATTAAGCGTTTCTTAATGCTGCAAACGCAAGGTCTGGACCAACCTAAAAGGCTTAATCTGCTACTAAGGGACGCTCTTAAAGTGGGTAGCGAGGCGTCAGAAAATGGCCTGAAAAGTGGTTTGAATGTTTTACAAAATGCCGACCTTCGCGAATCGCTAAGAACAATTCATTGTCCGCTGTTAATGATATTTGGCGAAAAAGATCAATTGGTGCCCGCTGCGGTCGCAGCAGATTCGCGGGTTATTAACCCGGATATCAATGTGCTAATTATAGGGCAGGCGTCGCACGTGCCTTTTTTATCTCATCAAAACGATGTGTTGCAAGCGGTGGATCACTTTATGCTGCGTGATGGGGCGTTAAAGTGAACGCAAATCCTGCCGAAAAACAAACGTTTGATAAAGTCCTGGTGCGACAATCTTTTGGTTTGGCTGCGGAGTCTTATAATCAGTTTACTTCCTTGCAAAGGACGATAGGCGACCGCTTATTTGCCGGTATAGCCGGCAGTGAACAGCGCTTAATGAGCGCCCTTGATATTGGCTCGGGTACCGGTTATTTGACGAAAAAAATAAATCAGCTGGATCGAGTGAATCAACTGTATGCGCTGGATATCTGCTCGCAGATGTTAAAGCAAACGCAGTTGAATATGCATGGACTGAAGCCTTTGCGTCTTATTTGCGCCGATGCCGAACGGCTACCTTTAGATGATTCAATCGTGGGGCTAGTGTGTTCGAATTTAGCCTATCAATGGTGTTCTGATTTACAGCGAGCTTTTGATGAGTCTTATAGAGTGTTGCAACCACAGGGCTCGTTTGTCATCAGCACGTTTGGTGAAAAAACCTTACACGAATTAAAAGATAGCTGGGGAAACGTTGATCAGGCGGTACACGTTAACACCTTTGTCGATATAGAAACGATAACGGGTTATTTGCAAAAAGCGGGGTTTAAAGATATTTCGCTGCAGTCGGAGGATATTGTCAGATACTACCAGACGCCAAAGGACTTGATGCTAGAGCTGAAAGGCATGGGGGCGCACAATATCAATAAGGGTCGGAAGCCAGGTTTGACAGGTGTTCATGGTTTTAAAAGCATGCTAGATATGTATGAGAGTCGGCGAACAGATAAAGGCATTCCAGCCACGTTTCAAGCGTTGTACGCTTATGCAAACAAATGATCCACTTTTCATCTGAGTGAATAATATGGCTAATAGCTTTTTTATTACGGGTACCGATACGAATGTAGGCAAAACTTATCTGGCCGCAGGGCTAATTAAGGCCTATCGGCAGCGTGGGTTTCGAGTGTCTGGCTTTAAGCCCGTCGCGTCGGGAGCTGATCGGCTAAGTGGGCATTTAGCCAATCAGGACGCGCTCAGTTTAATGGCGGGAGCTTCGGTATCGTTACCTTACGAAGTGGTGAACCCCTACTGTTTTGAACCCGCGATCGCCCCACATATTGCCGCGCAGCAAGCTAAGGTTAATATAGATATGGCATTAATTAAGTCTAGCTACGAGCGGCACCGTGCGCACTCGGAGGTCGTGATAGTTGAAGGAGCGGGTGGCTGGAAAGTTCCGCTAGGCAAAAACCTTGGTTTTGATGATGTGGCGCATTCATTAAACATACCGATTATTTTGGTCGTCGGAGTAAAGCTCGGTTGTATTAATCACGCTCTATTAAGCGAAGAGGCTATTATAAATAAAGGTTGTCGATTAGCAGGATGGGTTGGAAATAATATCGACCCTGATTTCAACGAGTTGAATGAGAATATGAAATCTTTAAAAGAAGGAATGACCAGCCCCTGTTTAGGCCTTCTTAAATACCAGGAAGATAAAAGCCAGAAGTGTGAGTCGAGCCAAATAAACATGTTGAGCATGCTTGATTATTTGGTAGATTTTCGTTAAATTGCACGCTTCAAATGCCTTTGGTTTGTAAAGGCGATAGAATTTTCGGAATATAACGACAAGAAGGTCGGTCATCGGTGCTTTAAATTGAAGTGAATCGCTTCTTTATTTGCCGAGTAGACGACGGCCTTGTTAGCTATATCTGGCATACAGTAGATTAAGTTAAAAAAATAAGGGGGACTGGTTCTGTGAATAAACTAAAGCAACTATTTGCTAGTGGCGCTTTGTTGACATTTATGTCGAGCGTTGCACACGCGGAGTATGGGCTAAACATGCCCGTTGGTGTAACTGAAACGAGTCGCCAGATTTATGATTTACATATGTTGATCTTATGGGTCTGCGTGGCGATCGGTGTGGTTGTGTTTGGTGCAATGATCTGGTCGATGATCTTTCATCGTAAATCGCAAGGTGCCGTAGCAGCGCAGTTCCATGAGAGTATGACGGCTGAGTTGGTATGGACCGTCGTTCCATTTATCATTTTGATCGTGATGGCAATTCCAGCGACCAAGGTTCTTATTGATATGCACGACGCTTCAGAAGCGGATATGTCTATTAAGATCACGGGCTATCAGTGGAAATGGCGTTATGAATATATAGGTGAAGACGTCGATTTCTTTAGTTCATTAGACGCGGCGAGTAATGCTGCACGTCAGGTGGGTTCAGATATTGATCCAGCGACGGTGGAAAATTATTTATTAGATGTTGACCATCCATTGGTTATTCCAGTTAATACAAAGGTGCGGTTTTTACTAACGGCCAGCGACGTTATTCATTCTTGGTGGGTTCCAGATTTTGGCTGGAAAAAAGACGCCATCCCCGGTTATATCAACGAAGCGTGGGTCAAAGTAGACGAGCCAGGCGTGTACCGTGGACAATGCGCCGAGTTGTGTGGGCGTGACCATGGCTTTATGCCGATTGTTGTAGAGGTTAAATCAGAAGCTGATTACGCGGCGTGGTTAACAGCTCAAAAAGGTGAAGAAGTTGTCGCTGCGGTGGCTAATAAACTAGCTATCACCGAGATGTCAAGTACGGATGATTTGATGAAGAAGGGCGAAGCTGTTTACCAGTCGAATTGCGTGGCATGTCATCAGGCTAAAGGTGAAGGTATTGCTGGGGTATTCCCAGCTATAACCGGCGGCGTTATTAGTACAGGCCCTATTGAACAGCATGCTGATAGAGTGATGAACGGAAAAGCTGGAACGGCCATGGCGGCATTTAAGGACCAGTTGACGGATATAGAGCTAGCCGCGGTGATTACGTATCAACGTAACGCTTTAGGCAACAAAGTAGGCGATTCGGTGCAACCATCTGCCATCGCAGCTTTAAGATAATTAGGAGATAGAGATAATGACGACTGTTGCAGCAGATATACACGACGATCATCACGATCATGGCCCAGCTAAGGGCTTAATGCGTTGGGTGACCACGACTAACCATAAAGATATAGGTACACTTTACCTGTTGTTTTCTCTGGTTATGTTTATGGTAGGCGGCGCCATGGCTATGGTTATTCGCTTAGAGCTATTTCAACCGGGTTTACAATTTGTCGACCCTGGCTTTTTCAACCAAATGACCACTGTGCACGCTCTTGTGATGATTTTCGGTGCCGTTATGCCAGCATTTGTTGGCCTGGCTAACTGGATGTTGCCGATTATGGTGGGTGGCCCTGATATGGCGCTACCAAGAATGAATAACTGGAGTTTCTGGATTCTTCCGTTCGCCTTTACCATGTTGCTGTCTACTTTCTTTATGGATGGTGGCGCACCAGCTGGTGGTTGGACGATCTATCCGCCTCTAGTACTGCAAGGTGGTAACGGCTTTCCATTTATGATTTTTGCGATTCATATGATGGGTGTTTCGTCAGTTATGGGTGCGATTAATGTAATCGTTACTATTTTAAATATGCGTGCACCAGGCATGACGTTGATGAAAATGCCATTGTTTGTATGGACGTGGTTTATTACGGCTTACTTGCTAATAGCTGTTATGCCAGTTCTGGCTGGCGCTGTGACCATGTTACTGACGGACAGGTTCTACGATACATCATTCTTTGATGCTGCCGGTGGCGGTGATCCCGTATTGTTCCAGCATATTTTCTGGTTCTTTGGGCACCCAGAGGTGTATATTTTGATCTTGCCAGCTTTTGGTGTGGTGTCATCGATTATACCGACTTTCGCTCGTAAGCCTTTATTCGGCTATAGCTCAATGGTGTATGCAACGGCTTCTATTGCGTTCCTGTCATTTATCGTTTGGGCTCATCATATGTTTACCGTGGGTATGCCGATACAGGGTGAACTGTTCTTTATGTACGCCACCATGTTGATTGCCGTGCCAACTGGGGTAAAAGTCTTTAACTGGATTTCTACCATGTGGAAAGGCTCGATGACATTTGAAACGCCGATGTTGTTTTCAATTGGTTTTGTGATTATGTTTACCATTGGCGGTTTCTCAGGTTTGATGCTGGCTATTGCTCCAGCCGATTTCCAGTACCACGACACATATTTTGTAGTGGCTCATTTCCATTACGTACTGGTAACGGGTGCTGTTTATTCAATTATGGCCGCGGCGTATTACTGGTTACCTAAGTGGACGGGTCATATGTATAACGAGAAAATGGGTCAATGGCATTTCTGGATATCGACTGTATCGGTGAATGTGTTGTTTTTCCCACAGCACTTCTTAGGGCTAGCGGGTATGCCTCGTCGTATTCCTGACTACTCAGTTCAATTTGCTGAGTTTAATATGTGGTCGAGCATCGGTGGTTTTGTATTTGGATTATCACAAGTCTTCTTCTGTTATATCGTCTATAAAACGATTAAAGGCGGCGAAAAAGCTACTGATCAAGTTTGGGAAGGCGCGGAAGGTCTCGAATGGACCTTATCCTCACCACCGCCGTATCATAGTTTTACAACGGCACCTGAGATTAAATAATTAAACGGGCCTGGTTAACACTAGGCCCAGGATTAATAAATGAATCATCAAAAAAGAAAAAATATAATAGCAGTCATTGTTCTAGTGTCCATTGCGGCTGCATTTTATATCGGTTCATTTGTGTTTTTAACTAATAACTAGTGGCTTCATTTTGAAATTGCTGGTCAAAAATCAAAACTGAAATAGGTAACTTTATGTCTTCAGAAAATGCGTATTATATTCCTCATGACGCCAAATGGCCGATCGTAGGATCAGTTGGTCTAAGCTTGTTTTTAGGTGGTTTTGCTGGCCAGTTAAATGGTTCGAGCATGGCTACAAACGTTATGATTGTGGGTTTTTTAATCCTGGTCTATATGATGTTTGGCTGGTTCGGAGATGTGATCAATGAGAGCGAGTCAGGCAGCTATAATAAGGCAGAAGACATTTCGTTCCGCATGGGTATGATTTGGTTTATCTTCTCTGAGGTTATGTTCTTCGCGGCCTTTTTTGGTGCGTTATATTATATCCGAGTTTTTTCGGTTCCCTGGCTGGGTGGTGAAACTTCGGGAGCAGTGACCAATGAATTTTTATGGAGTGGCTTTGAAGCTGTATGGCCAACAAATGGGCCAGCCGCTATTGGTGGCGAATATGAAAAAATGGGCGCATGGGGACTGCCAGCCATCAACACCTTAATTCTTCTTACTAGTGGTGCTACGGTCACTTGGGCGCATTGGGCTTTAATTGCTAATAAGCGTAAGCAGCTTATTTTAGGTTTAGCCACGACGGTTCTACTCGGCTTCGTATTCGTTGGTTTGCAGGTGCTGGAATATAGTCACGGTTACAATGAACTTAATCTAACCATGGGGTCTGGTGTATACGGTTCAACGTTTTATATGCTAACTGGTTTTCATGGCTTTCACGTAACGGTTGGTGCGATCATGTTAGCGGTGATGCTGGTACGTAGTATGAAAGGTCACTTTACTCCGGAAAAACATTTCGCGTTTGAAGCAGCTGCCTGGTACTGGCACTTTGTCGACGTTGTTTGGCTAGGCCTGTTTATCTTTGTATATTGGCTATAGCAAACTAGAATTGTTAAAAAAAGGCGCTACTGGGTAGCGCCTTTTTTATTGAGTTAATGCGAAAGGCTTTGTTCTACTGGCTGTTGTACGGGTAATAAACCATGCGGTTTAATGTAGCCCAGATACGACGCCATTATCAGTGATATAAATAACACTAAAGACAAGCCGATCCTTATTGCTAAAGATTTAACGACATTCTTGGGACTTGATTTTCTACTGTATAAACGGAAAAAAGCTTTAAACAAATTATAAATAATTAAAAATAAAGCGAAAACGACAAGGTATTTAATTAGTGGTGGCATATATAGGTCTCATTTAATTTACTGTATTGTCATTGAAACTGAGGCCAATAAGCAATGAGTGTGTCAATTTATGTATTTTAAAGCCCGCTTTTTTTTAACGCTGCTAGCAATTCTAGTACTCGGCCTTCTTCTTAGTCTGGGTTTTTGGCAACTTGAAAGGGCACAACAAAAACAGGATATGCTTGATTTACAGGCTGAGAGAATAAAACTGGCCCCGGTGGACATAGCGTCTATTCCGATGCCGGATGATAAGCTGCGCTATTTACCGGTGACATTATCTGGCCGACTTGACTCAGAGCAGCAGATATTAATTGATAATCAAATAAAACAGGGTCGCGCCGGTTATTTTGTATTAACACCGGTTAAATTAGATAAAAATAGAGCGGTGTTGTTGAATAGAGGCTGGGTTCCATTAGGCATTGACCGTAATACATTGCCGGATGTTAAAATTACGGCCACAGAAGTTTCTGCCGTTGGTCGCTTAGATCACTTTCCGAGCGTCGGTATCAAGCTAGAGGGTGCGGATGTGTTATCAGATGGTTGGCCGGCGGTGACACAAACGATTGACTTAAATAAAGTGGCTGATCGTTTAGGATATAGCGTAATGCCATATCAGGTGTTACTCAATAACGACCAGCCAAATGGTTATGAGCGGAACTGGGTTGCGTTACAAATGGGTCCGGAAAAGCACCATGGTTACGCGTTTCAGTGGTTTGCGTTAGCGTTTACCTGGGTCGTTATTTATTTTTTGTTAACTATAAAAAAGGCATAAAGAAAAATGGAATCATTGACAAAAAATAGACTTAAGTTGGTTTTTATTACGCTATTATTCGCGCTGCCCGTCATGTCTGCCTGGTTCGTTTATAAAAACCCTCAGCTCCTCGAGGGGGCGAAGACAAAGAATTATGGTGAATTGATTTCGCCAGCCGTACCTTCTTTGCTGGAAGATTTTATTAGCAACCCAGAGCAAGAACAGTTAGAACACCTGAAGGGGCGTTGGCTAATGTTGCATATTGATTTAGATGGGCGCTGTAATGATGAATGCGCTAAATCGGTACATACTATGCGCCAGTTGAATGTGCTGTTAAATAAAGATTCCGATAGACTTAAAAGGGTTTATCTTGATATGTCTAAGGCCGCCGGCGTAGAGAGCCGTTCTGATTTTTCAACGGATAAAGATTTAAACGTGTTTAACTGGGCTAAGCCGCAAATCGATAAACTACAAGGGCTCGTACCGGGTTTTGTCGATGGCGATATTTTGTTGTTAGATCCACTAGGTAATATTATGATGAAATATCAGCAGGCTGCCGACCCGTATGGCGTACAGAAAGATTTGAAATTACTATTGAAAGCATCGCAAATAGGCTAATAAGATGTTTAGAAATTTAACAATTATTGCGATTCTGCTGGCTCTGTTGGTCGTCGTATTAGGTGCCTACGTTCGTTTATCTGACGCGGGTCTTGGTTGTCCTGACTGGCCGGGTTGTTACGGCAATCTAATCATCGATGAAGCGCCGGAAGGCGTGTCACAAGCAAACGAAGCATTCCCGGAGCGTCCTTTTGAGGCATCAAAAGCCTGGAAAGAAATGATTCACCGATACTTCGCTAGTACATTGGGTTTGGTGATTTTAGTGCTAACGTTTTTGGCCTGGAAGCGCGCTGAAATAGGACAGCGAGGGCTAGCGACGGGCTTATCTTTATTGGTCATGTTTCAGGGGGCTTTGGGCATGTGGACGGTGACCCTGTTGGTGAAGCCGGTCATTGTGATGAGTCACTTGCTGGGAGGCTTGGCTACACTTAGTCTATTGCTACTGTTCTTATTACGTATCAGGAACAAACGATTGCCCGTCGAGCAAAAAAGTAACGCAATTAAAAAAATAGCGACCATTGGTATGTTGGTGTTGATCGTGCAAATCGCACTAGGTGGCTGGACGAGTACAAATTACGCTGCGCTAGCATGCCCGGATTTCCCCACCTGTTTTGGCGATTCATGGAATCCGAGCGTTGATTATAAAGAAGGTTTCGTTTTGTGGCGCGGGCTAGGTGTTGATTATGAATTTGGCGTGCTCACCAATGAAGCAAGAGCGGCTATTCATTGGGTACACCGGATAGGCGCATTGGTTACCACCCTAACCCTGGGATTGTTAGTGTTTGTACTAATAAAAGTAAGGGCGATAAAAGAGGCTTCATTAATACTGGGTTTATTAGTCAGCCAGGTAGTTATTGGGGTTTTAAATGTGGTGCTAAATTTGCCACTGCACCTCGCGGTAGCGCATAATGCAGTCGCCGCTTTACTGCTGTTAAGTTTGGTTTACGTGAATTTTAGACTGAGCAAAGATACACAATAAATAAGGTTCAATTTTGACAGAACAATCCATCAATCATTCGTCTTTTAGTCTTATCTGGAAAAGTTACTACGAGCTCTGTAAGCCAAAAGTCGTGATGCTAATCGTCTTTACAGCAGTAGTCGGGATGTTTTTGGCGGTGCCGGGTATGGTGCCGTGGCAACCTTTAATTTTTGGCACAATAGGCATTGGTCTGGCTGCATCGTCTGCGGCGGCCATCAATCATTTTTTAGATCAAAAATACGACGCAAAAATGGCGCGCACAAAAGGCAGGCCGCTACCGCATGGTGATTTAAATAGTACCCAGGTGTTAGGTTTCGCCTTTAGTTTGGGAATTATCGCGATGCTGATCCTGATCTTTCTGGTTAATGAGCTGACGGCCTTCTTAACGTTTCTTTCTTTAATAGGTTACGCGGTGGTGTATACGGTCTATTTAAAGCACGCTACGCCGCAAAATATAGTTATTGGTGGTGCTGCGGGTGCGGCTCCACCTGTATTGGGCTGGTGCGCGGTGACAGGCACGATTGACCCACACGCCTTATTACTGTTTTTAATTATTTTTATATGGACGCCACCGCATTTTTGGGCGCTCGCGGTTGCTCGTCGTGATGAATACGCGAAGGCAGATATCCCGATGTTACCCGTTACGCATGGAGCAGATTTTACCCGATTACATATCGTGTTTTATACGGTGCTATTATTATTGGTTACTTTGTTGCCGTATCTAACGGGTATGAGCGGCTTGCTCTATTTAGTCACCGCCGTGGGCCTGGGTTTTGGTTTTCTTTATTACGCGATTTTGCTTAAGAAAACCGCGGATGACGTTATAGCCATGAAAGTATTTAGGTACTCTATTGTTTATTTGATGGTGTTATTTGCCGTTTTATTAATCGATCACTACATTAAGATTTAAATAGACTGATTTTTGTTCCCTCGGTTTAATTGTATAGTTTGTTAATAGTGTACATTCGAAGGGGTTTTCAAAAGATCGTAGGTGAAAAGTATAGAGCCGAATAATAAAATTTCTCAAATGATGGTGACATTAGCGTGGGTTGGTTTTCTCGCGATGCTCGTTATCGGCTTTAATCGTTATCTTGAGAAACAATCTAACCCCAACGAACGCCCTGACATTCTATACGCCGC
>JBLIAQ010000013.1:0-18824 GCA_047634535.1 Cycloclasticus sp. | reverse complement strand
CCGGTTTTATTTTTTTCATCGACTAGTTTTCTAGCGACATCCTGTATTTTTTCTGTTGTGCCAACAGAAGTACCACCGTATTTATGAACGTGTAAACTCATTTTTTATTACGCTAGTTGTTGTTTAATCCAGTCAGGGACCGATTTTAGTGCTGCTTCTAGGGCAGCAGGATTATTGCCACCCGCTTGCGCCATATCAGGACGACCGCCGCCCTTACCGCCAACTTGTTGAGCAACAAAATTAACTAAATTCCCTGCTTTAATTCTGCTCGTTTGTTCCTTTGATACGCCCGCAATTAATGTGATTTTATCACCATCGACGGTGGACAAGACAACCGCAGCATTACCTAACTTATCCTTTAACTGGTCAACCAGTTCACGTAAAGTTTTACCATCACTACCCTCAATATTAGCGGCTAGTACGTTAACTCCGTCGATCTCAACGGCATTACTGATCAAGTCACCACTCGCCGCTTTCGCTAATTGGGCTTTTAACAGCTCCAATTCTTTCTCAAGTACTTTGTTTTTTTCTTGCAGTTGGCCGACCTTTTCTAAAGCCGATTCGCGATTGGCCTTAACCACTTTACTAATTTTATCAAGAATATTTTCGTTTTCTTCAACCCAGGATAACGCGCCTTCACCCGCAATGGCTTCTAGGCGGCGCACGCCAGATGCGACACCTGTTTCGGATATTATTTTCATAAAACCAATATCTCCGACCCGATTTACGTGCGTACCGCCGCATAATTCGGTTGAAAAATCGCCCATTTTCAGCACCCGAACTTTGTCGCCGTATTTTTCGCCAAATAGCGCCATTGCGCCATTTTCTATCGCCGTGTCCTGATCGGTTATTTGCGTCTCGACCTCAGCATTTAAGCGAATCTGTTGATTAACCCGTCGTTCTATTTGCTGCAGTTGCTTAGCTGGAATGGGTTCAAAGTGACTAAAATCAAAGCGTAACCGATTGGCTTCTACCAATGAGCCTTTTTGAGTTACGTGATCACCCAACACTTCTCGAAGCGCCGCGTGTAATAAATGCGTTGCGGAATGATTTGAAGCCGTTGCCAGACGTTGTTCGGCGTCTACTACGGCGTTCACTTTTTCTTTATTAGAAAACTTGCCTTTAGCGACGCGTCCGATATGAAAGTACGTATTGCCTCTTTTTTGTACGTCCAGCACCTCGAAAACAGCTGTCTGCGAGGTAATATTACCCTGGTCACCCGCCTGGCCACCCGACTCAGCATAGAATGGTGTTTTATCTAGCACCATGTACGCTGACTCGCCTTCTGTTACCGATGTGACTTCCTCATCGGTTTTGTAGATGGCACATAAATGAGCATCAGACTGCAATGTTTGATAACCGGTAAATTCTGTCACTAGTTCTAAACTGGGTAATTCAGACGATCCAGCGGCGAATGAACTAGAAGACCTGGCGCGTTCGCGTTGCTGCTGCATGGCTTTTTCAAAGCCGGGCATATCGACTGTCAAGCCATTTTCTCTCGCGTAATCCGCGGTTAAATCCACCGGAAAACCAAACGTATCGTAGAGTTTAAACGCCGTTTCACCGCTAATAACATTATCTATTAGCGCCTTAGTGCCGTCCTGTAAGAGCTTCATACCCTGTTCAAGGGTTTCAGCAAATCGCTGCTCTTCCTTTAATAAAATCTGACTAACGGTATCAGCTTTTTCTGCCAACTCTGGATAGGCTTCACCCATCTGTTCGACTAGCGGCTGAACCAGTTTATGGAAAAAAGCTTCTTTCGTTTCTAATTTATAACCATGACGAATAGCACGGCGAATAATACGTCTAAGTACATATCCCCTGCCTTCATTAGACGGCAATACACCATCGACAATTAGAAAAGCGCAGGAACGAATATGATCTACCAACACGCGCAATGAAGTATGGCGTAAGTCTGTTGACTGGGTTAGTTTAGCGGCCTCTTTTATGAGTGCTTTGAACAACTCTATATCGTAATTATTAGCGAAGCCTTGCAACACCGCGGCTACCCGCTCAAGCCCCATACCCGTGTCAACGGAGGGCTTTGGCAACGGCGTTAACTCGCCTTTGCTATTTCGGTCATACTGCATGAAAACCAGGTTCCAGATCTCTACGTAGCGGTCACCATCTTCTTCAGGGGTGCCTGGAGGACCACCCGGTATGTCTTCGCCATGATCGTAAAAAATTTCCGAACAGGGACCACACGGGCCGGTATCGCCCATTGACCAGAAGTTATCCTTTGCGCCAATTCTAGATAAACGCTCAGGGTCTACGCCGATTTCATTTAACCAAATATCCGCCGCTTCTGTATCTTCATCAAATACGGTGATCCATAGTTTTTCAGCTGGGATACCCAGTTCGTCGACTAAAAATCCCCATGCGTATTGAATCGCTTCGCGCTTAAAGTAATCGCCAAAACTAAAGTTTCCGAGCATTTCAAAAAAGGTGTGGTGACGCGCCGTATAACCTACATTTTCCAGGTCATTATGCTTACCACCAGCCCTTACACAGCGTTGTGAAGAGGTGGCTTTAGTGTAGCCGCGCTTTTCCTGTCCCAGGAAAACATCTTTAAATTGAACCATGCCGGCATTCGTAAACAATAAGGTCGGATCATTGCCGGGCACTAGCGAACTAGAAGGGACAATGTGATGCCCTTGCTCTTTAAAATAGTTCAGAAATGCTGAACGAATTTCAGCACTGGTTAAATTTTTCATTTCAATAAAACCCGTATTAAGACAAATTATTAAACAACTGTTTAATCATGTCGTATGTAAATCCTTTATGTTGAAAAAAACGCGTCCGTTTGGCGCGCTCTTTCATGTCAGTTGGTGCGAGAGGCCCATATTTTTTATCGTGCAAGTCGCTTAACAAAGCCTGCCAATCGGGTAGTTCCTCAAACACCTCATCTATTTCAAGCTCAATACCGCGCTCTCTTAATTCGTGCTGTATGCGAATCGGACCATAACCATTTCGTAGTCTTGAGCGGCTATAGTTGTCGGCGAAACGCTGATCACTTTGCCAATTTAACGCGACGAACTCATTTAACAGTTCTTCAATATCGGCTTTTTCAAAGCTTTTTTCAGTTAGTTTTTGAGTTAGTTCTCGTCGACTATGCTCACGTCGCGCTAACATCGCCAAACAGCTTTCTCTTAAGCGTTTCTTCTCTTTTTTTTGTTCCTCGTTCAGGCCTCGGTATCCTGTCTGGTAGAGGGTTCAAAAGCCTTCTTTTCAGGCAGCAGAGCTACTCTAATTTTTGCTTCTAGCTCAATGGCCTTATCTTTATTTTCTTTAAAGAAAACCTTTGCGTTGTCTTTACCTTGGCCGATTTTAACGCCTTCAAAACTATACCAGGAGCCCGCTTTTTCGACCAAATCAAGACTAACGCCCAGATCAATCAGCTCGCCCTCACGGGAAATACCTTCACCATAAAGGATTTCAAATGTCGCTTGCTTAAAAGGAGGTGCCACCTTGTTTTTAACCACTTTAACTCGGGTATCGTTACCTAGAATTTCATCACCTTTTTTTATCGCGCCAATTCGACGAATATCCAGTCTGACAGAGGCATAAAACTTTAGTGCATTACCGCCCGTCGTGGTTTCTGGGTTGCCAAACATCACGCCAATTTTCATACGAATCTGGTTGATAAAAACGACCAACGTATTCGAACGTTTAATATTTCCGGTTAGTTTACGCAGTGCTTGTGACATCAAACGCGCTTGTAAGCCCATATGATGATCGCCCATCTCGCCTTCAATTTCGGCTTTAGGCGTTAACGCTGCTACTGAGTCAACAACAACCATATCGACCGCGCCAGAGCGCACTAACATATCAACAATTTCTAGCGCCTGTTCACCGGTATCCGGTTGTGAAACTAGTAATTCATCCATATTAACGCCAATTTTATCGGCATAAATTGGGTCTAGCGCGTGTTCAGCGTCGACAAAAGCCGCCGTGCCACCCGCTTTTTGGCATTGCGCGATGGTTTCTAAGGTTAAGGTCGTTTTACCAGAAGATTCAGGGCCATATATTTCGACGACTCGGCCTCGCGGCAAGCCGCCAACACCTAACGCTACGTCAAGTGCTATTGAGCCGGTCGAATAGGTTTCGATATCAGGGATTGCTGTGCCATCGCCCATACGCATCACAGAGCCTTTGCCAAATTGTTTTTCAATCTGTAATAAAGCAGCACTTAATGCTTTCTTCTTATTCTCGTCCATTCTCTGTCCCCTTTAAAGCCGCTGCGTCGTGCAAAAGCGTTTGTTTTAAATAATTGTAAATTATCACACAATCCGGCATGGTCGCATAATGCTTTTCTACTTTAAAGCACTTAAGACGACTGATACTTTATCAGTAGCTGCAATGCAAAACTGACGGCTTGCTGCCTAATTTGTTCACGGCTTCCATTAAATACTTGTTTTACTAGTACGGCATCCTCAGACGCCTGTTTAAACCCAAACCATACTAAACCAAGCGGTTTTTCTGCAGAGCCGCCAGTGGGGCCTGCGACACCCGTAACAGAAAGCGCCAACGACGCTGAAAAAACACGTTGAGCACCCTCGACCATTTGCTCTGCTACTTGCCCACTTACCGCGCCATATTTTTCCAGGCTGGCTTCATCTACCCCGAGCAACTCGTGCTTGGCTGCATTACTGTAGCTGACCACACCACCCAAAAACCACTCGCTACTGCCCGCAATATCCGTTAATACTTTAGCTATCCAGCCGCCGGTGCAGGACTCGGCTAGCGCGAGGGTTTTATGACGTTCGCGCAGTAGCTTTGCCAACAGATTACTACGCTCATTTATCTCTGCATTCATCGATGCGGTCGTCTTCAAGGCGTTAAAATTTTCCATTAAAATTCACTGTCATCTAGCAAGATTGTTAAACTATCACGATGTCTAAAAATGTAAACATAAAAGCGACACAAACACCCATGATGCAGCAATTTTTACGCATCAAAGCCGATCACCCCACGACACTTTTATTTTATCGTATGGGCGATTTTTACGAGCTTTTTTTTGAAGATGCGGTTAAAGCTTCTGAGCTACTAAGCATTACACTCACTCGCCGTGGCGATACGCCGATGGCGGGCATTCCACACCACGCCGCTGATGGTTATTTAGCCAAGCTGCTAAAAGCCGGCGAATCTGTCGCCCTGTGTGAACAAGTAGGCGATCCAGCGCTATCAAAGGGCCTTGTTGAACGTAAAGTAGTCCGCGTTATAACCCCTGGCACCCTAACCGAGGACTCTTTATTAGAATCAGACAAAGACAGTTTGCTGTGCGCCGTATTCGAACATAAAACGAGCTACGGGCTGGCTACCATCGACCTCGCCAGTGGTCGTTTCTTATTGCAACAACTCAATAATGAAACGGAATT
This sequence comes from Cycloclasticus sp., assembly GCA_047634535.1. Classification (GTDB taxonomy): domain Bacteria; phylum Pseudomonadota; class Gammaproteobacteria; order Methylococcales; family Cycloclasticaceae; genus Cycloclasticus. The sequence continues at coordinate 13,446 of JBLIAQ010000013.1, read as the reverse complement.
AAAAGCAGAAATAGCTCGCCTTAACCCCGCCGAAATATTGATCAGTGAAGACAATAAGCTCTCACGCATTTTTAACCAACGCAAAGGCGTTTCGGCGTTAGCCGATTGGCACTTCGACCAGCAAACCGCTACACGCTTGCTAAATAAACAGTTCGGCACCCAGGACTTACGTGGCTTTGGTTGCGAAAAAATGCCGCTGGCCATTTGCTCAGCTGGGGCTTTATTGCACTATCTGAAGGGTACGCACCAGGCCTCATTACCGCATTTACAATCCATTAAAGTCATACATCAAACTGACTTCATTACGCTCGATGAGTCTACCCGTCAACACCTTGAGTTGGACTACCACCCTAGCGGCAATATTAACTTCACCTTGCTTGGCCTGCTTAATCGATGCAAAACCGCCATGGGTGCGCGTCTATTACGGCGCTGGATCCACTTACCATTGCGTCAGCATGCCACTATTCAACAGCGACATTTGGCCATCGAACAATTTCAACTTCCCAAGTATTTAGAAGATACACAGTCATCACTTAAATTAACCGGCGATATTGAACGCATTACCAGTCGTATCGCTTTGCTCACTGCCAGACCAAGAGACCTGGTTGTCTTAAAGCACACCTTACAAGCACTGCCGAGTATCCAAAACACCCTTAGCAAACTCGACGCACCTTATTTAAAAATGCTTAGCCAACAAACTGGACAGCATCAGGATCTATATCAGTTATTAGCAAAAGCCGTGGTCGAAAACCCGCCTGTACTGATACGCGATGGTGGCGTTATTGCCGATGGCTACGACATAAAATTAGATGATTTTAGAAACGTTAGCGCTAACGCAGACCAGTTCCTGCTTGACCTGGAACAAAATGAACGAGAAAAAAGCCAGCTAAACACCTTAAAAATAAGCTATAACCGGGTGCACGGTTACTACATTGAAATACCACGTTCACAGGCCGACAAAGTACCCGAACACTTTATTCGTAAACAAACCCTGAAAAATGTTGAACGCTATATAACCCCCGAACTAAAAGTATTTGAGGAAAAAGTTTTACACGCTAAAGAACAGGCGCTTGCACACGAAAAAGAACTCTATCACGCATTATTAGTGAGCTTCTCATCGCGGCTAGGCGAACTACAGGCTTGCGCAGAAGCGCTGGCCGAAATTGATCTATTGGCTAATTTTGCAGAGCGCGCCTTAACGCTCAATTTCAACCGGCCTCAGTTAACAGATAAGCCCGGCATTACGATAAAGCAAGGCCGCCACCCCATCGTTGAACATGTTTTGCAAACGCCGTTTGTAGCCAATGATATTGAGCTCCATGCAGAACGTCGAATGCTGATTATTACCGGGCCGAATATGGGTGGTAAATCGACCTATATGCGCCAAATTGCACTGATAACGCTGATGGCGCATATCGGCTGTTACGTGCCGGCCCAAGAAGCGGCCATTGGGCCTATCGACCAGATCTTTACCCGCATAGGTGCGTCCGACGACCTCGCCGGTGGTCGGTCTACGTTTATGGTTGAAATGTCAGAAACGGCTAATATTTTGCACAACGCCAGTGATAAAAGCTTAGTATTAATGGATGAAATAGGCCGCGGAACCAGTACCTTTGACGGCTTATCCCTGGCCTGGGCGTCTGCCGAATACCTGGCCAATAAAACCCGGCCATTCACTCTATTTGCAACCCACTACTTTGAAATGACGGCATTACCCGAACTTGCGCCTACCACGGTTAATGTTCATTTAGACGCCATTGAGCACGGTGATAATATTGTTTTTTTACACGCCGTAAAAGAAGGCGCTGCCAGCCAAAGCTACGGTCTTCAAGTAGCCGCACTCGCTGGGGTTCCTAAAGTCGTTATCAATAACGCACGAAAGAAACTCAACTCGTTGGAAGCTCAACAAAATATAAGCTCCAAAACAGCGTCTAAACAAGATCAATTTGAGCTATTTAGCCCCTCTTTAAACACGGAGGCTATGTCTTTTATTGAACAGTTAATACCCGATGATTTAAGCCCGAAAGAGGCTTTGAATGCGCTTTATAAACTAAAGGGATTAATCGGCTAATTACCAGTTTAGATGTTTAACTAATTCCTTTACCGGTACAAAACCCGGCACCATCGTTCCATCGTCAGCGATGATGGCGGGCGTTCCGTTCACGCCAAAGGCCTGAGCGAGCTGCATATGTTCATCGATCGGGTTTTCACAGGTTTTATTGATGACTTTATTATTCAACTTCGCGTCTGTTAACGCTTGATTTCGATCATCCGCACACCAGACTGAAACCGCTTTAAAATAAGACTCGGTATTAGGCCCTGACCTTGGAAAGAATAAATACCGTACCGTAATGCCCGCATCTGTATAGCTACTAAGTTCTGAGTGAAGCTTCCGACAATAGCCACAGTCGATATCTGAAAATATAGTGATCGTATGTTTTGCATTTTTGGCTGGAAAAACGATCATACTTTTTTCGTCGACTTTTGCCAGCGCCTCCTTTCTGACCAATTTAAGAGATTTATCGGTTAAATTTTCTCGATTGATTAAATCAACCATTTCACCCTGAATAATATATCGACCATCCTCAGAAGCATAGATAACGCGCGCACCAACAACCACCTGATATAAACCAGCAATGGGTGTTTTACTGATGTCTTCTTTTGTTACGCCGGGTATAGCCTTTGATATATTTTCCGCCATCAACTGCACGTCAGACAGCGCAGCGCCATTGAAAACAAAACCGAACAAAACTCCCACTAACAATTTTTTCATTTCTAACCTTTAATTTTGTATTGAGTATATTAGACACGTTTAAGCATAAAAAACATACAAGCGGACTTAAGATTTTAGCCGCGTGGATGGAACTTGTGATGAATATCTTTTAAACGCTCTCTAGCGATGTGTGTATAAATTTGCGTGGTAGACAAGTCACTATGACCCAGTAATAATTGCACGACGCGTAAATCTGCCCCGTGGTTGAGCAGGTGCGTTGCAAAAGCGTGACGCAAACTATGCGGCGAAATGATACTGTTAATCCCCGCCTGGCTAGCGTAACGTTTGATTAAATACCAGAAAGCCTGACGCGTCATCCCGCTACCCCGTTTCGTTGGAAAAACAAAGTTGGTTTTTTTTTGGCCTAAAATATCTAGTCGTTTTTGAGCAATAAAATCCTGTAACCAGCTTAACGCTTCTTCACCAACAGGAACTAAGCGGTCTTTATTACCCTTTCCCGTGACTCTTACCAGGCCTCTTCTAAAATTTATTTCGGACAGCTCCAGGCCAACGAGTTCACTCACCCTCAGACCTGTCGCATAAAGGAGCTCGAGCATCGCCCTGTCTCTAAAGCCCAGCGCTTCGTTTACGTCGGGTGTTTGTAATAAACTTTCAACGTCTTCTTCAGAAAGGCTTGTGGGTAAACTTCTTCCCAGCTTGGGTGCATCAATAATCGCGCTCGGGTCTTCGATAAGCTTACCTTCACGGATGGCGTAAACGTAAAATCGTTTTAAACTGGATAAAAAGCGCGCTGATGATCTGGCAGAAATACCTTGCGAAAGACGTTCAGACAGGTATTTGGATACGTCGTGTGACTGGCAGCTCAATAAGTTTTTATGCTGCTTTAATAGCCACACAGAAAATTGGTTCAAGTCCGCCCGATAAGCAGAAATAGTATTATCACTGAGGCCGTACTCTATCCATAAAGCATCAAGAAAGATATTAATTTGGTCGGCGCTCACCGATGGATTTTTTTACTTTGCGTCATGCAGCAATCTTACCAATAATGCCGCGCCTTAAAAGCAATCTACTGAAAAAATCATAAAAAAAAGGTCGGTAAACCGACCTTTTTAAACTTAATAAACGCGAGCTGTTTACAGCTTTTCTTTAATACGCGCCGCTTTACCACGAAGTTCACGCAGGTAGTACAATTTAGCGCGTCTTACTGAACCGCGTCGTTTAACTTCAACGCCGGCTATAAGCTTGCTGTACGTCTGGAATACACGCTCAACACCTTCACCGTGAGAAATTTTACGTACGGTGAACGCAGAGTTCAAACCACGGTTACGCTTAGCGATAACGACGCCTTCAAAATTCTGGAAACGTTCTGTTTCACCCTCTTTAACTCTTACTTTGACGATAACGGTATCCCCTGCAGAAAATGTGGGGAGTTCGCTTGTCATTTGTTCTGCTTCTATTTGTGCAATTATATTACTCATTTTATTCCTCAGTTCTCAACCGTATGATTATTCAACTCTTCTTTGTATTCATCAAGTAACGAAATTTGATGCTTACTTAACTCTAATTTTTTTAGTAAATCAGGGCGTTTTTGCCATGTTTTACCTAATCCCTGCTTTTCCCGCCAGCTGGCTATCTTCTTATGATCACCACTTAACAGCACATCTGGCACTGTTTTACCGTCAACAACCTCTGGCCTCGTATAGTGCGGACTATCTAACAAGCCAGCTACAAACGAATCTTCAACGGCTGATTGCTCATGACCCAACACGCCCGGCAACGTTCTTGCGACGGCGTCTATCAGCACCAAAGCGGGCAATTCACCGCCACTTAAAACAAAATCACCTATCGACCACTCTTCGTCAACGTGAGACTCCAGTAACCTTTCATCGATGCCTTCATATCGGCCCGCTAACAATACCAAGTGTGAAAACTGGGACAAATAGTTAACCCCTTGTTGATCTAAACGACGCCCCTGTGGACTCAAGTAGATCACTTTCACCGCTTCTTCAGCGTCCTTTACTACAGACTGAATCGCCTTTTTAAGCGGCTCAACCTTCATCACCATGCCGGGGCCACCACCGAAAGGGCGATCATCTACCGTTCGATGTACATCTTCGGTAAAATCTCTTGGGTTCCACGTTTTTAACTGAACCCTGCCATCCGCTATCGCTCGTCCTACGACACCTATAGAGGCGGCTTGCTCAACCATCTCTGGGAATAACGTGATGACATCAAACTTCATCATCGTTAAAAGTCGGCATCCCAATCGACAATCATTTGCTTTTTTTCCAGCTCAATCGACTTAATGATCCGGTCTATGGAAAAAGGAATCAAGCGTTCTCTTTCCCCTTTTACAACCATCACATCATTCGCACCCGTTTCCAGCATATGGTCAATAACACCAAATTCTTCACCCGTCAGCGAGACGACATTCAATCCAATTAAGTCGGACCAATAAAACTCATTTTTGCCAAGCTTTTTTAACTGTTCAGATGGGATATAAATATCACACCCAATCCAGGTCTCCGCCTCATTTCTGTCATCAACGCCCTCTAACTGGACGATAATGGTTTTTCCATGTGGCTTACCAGCTTTTACTTTTACAGCCTGGCGTACTTTATTACGCTCTATATACCAGGGCTGATATGACAGGATATTTTCTTTTTCATCGGTGTTGGCATAAATCTTTAACCAACCTTTTATTCCGAATACTCCAGATATACTGCCTAGTTTTAACCAGCTTTGCTTGCTTTCTATCTGTTTAGAACTATCTACTTCAGGCACTTTATGCAGCAGTTGCAACAGCCTCTTTAATCAACTTGGCAACACGTTCCGTTGCTTGAGCGCCCTGACCTACCCAATGATCAACCCGATCTGTATCTAGCGTTAAACGAACTTCACCACCAATTGCTCTTGGATTATAATAACCAAGCCTCTCGATGTAACGACCATCGCGACTTCTGCGACTATCCGCGACTACAACGTGATAAAAAGCGCGCTTTTTTGCGCCGGTTCTTGAAAGACGTATCTTTACCATTTATTTTCCTTTAATTCTATTTTCGTAAATCTTAATTAAGTTAACTCGTGAATTTTACGCGAATTATTAAGCTTGTTGAAGTTTTTTTAGCTATTTGTCGTTTGATTCCGTCGCTCCTTGCTAAAAACATTCACTTTAACCGGCAAAAATTCTCTTTAAGGCTAATTTCTTAGAAAGGAAATCCTTGTCCCTGCCCAAATTGGCCTTTTAAACCGCGCATCATTTTTGCCATACCGCCTTTGGACATTTTTTTCATCATTTTTTGCGCCTGCAAGAATTGCTTCATCAACTTGTTCACATCCTGAACCTGCAAGCCCGCTCCGGCGGCGATCCGTTTTCTTCTTGAACCATTGATTAAATTTGGAAATATTCTTTCCTTATTGGTCATGGAGTTGATCAGCGCGACCTGCCTAGTTAAATCTTTATCGTTGACCTGTTTTTTTACGTTCTGTGGGACGTTCGACATGCCTGGGATTTTATCCATCATTGCACTCATGCCGCCCATTTCGACCATTTGCGACAGCTGATCTCTATAATCTGCCAAATCAAACCCTTTGCCTTTTTGAAGTTTCTTAGCGAGCTTTTCTGCCTTACCTTTATCAACTTTTCGCTCTATTTCTTCTACCAGTGTAAGCGCATCACCCATGCCCAATAAACGTGAAGCAACTCGATCGGGGTGGAAAGGCTCAAGTGCATCAGTTTTCTCACCAACACCGAGAAACTTAATCGGCTTGCCAGTAATTTGACGAATTGACAACGCCGCGCCACCTCTTGCATCGCCATCTGTTTTGGTCAAAATGACGCCTGTCAACGGCAAGGTATCGTTGAATGCCTTCGCGGTATTCGCTGCGTCTTGCCCGGTCATACTATCTACGACAAATAAGGTTTCGGTAGGTTTTGCCGCCGCATGAACCTGGCATATTTCATCCATCATTTGCTCATCAACGTGCAAACGACCGGCCGTATCAATAATCAACACGTCACAAAATTGTTTCGTCGCCTGCGCTATCGCCGCATTAACAATATCGACGGGCTTTTGCTCTATACTGCTCGGGAAGAAATTCGCGCCTACCTCACCTGCCAAGGTTTGAAGTTGATCAATAGCGGCGGGACGATATACGTCGGCGCTAACGACCATGACAGATTTTTTTTGTCGCTCAATAAGCCAACGGGACAACTTGGCTACCGTAGTCGTTTTACCAGAACCTTGCAAACCGGCCATAAGAATAACAACCGGGGGGGCGGCAGATAAGTCAAGTGACTCATTCGCTACACCCATTGTTTTAACTAATTCTTCGTTAACAATTTTCAGCATTGCCTGGCCGGGCGACAGGCTTCGCATAACATCCTGACCTAGCGCTCGCGTTTTAACCGTATCTGTAAATTCGCGTACAACGGATAAGGCGACATCCGCTTCCAGCAGGGCCATTCGAACCTCGCGCATCGTATCTTTGATATTATCTTCGGTGAGCCTGGCCTGGCCTCTAATGCGTTTAAAGCTGTCGTTCAGCCGATCAGTTAAATTATCGAACATGGTATTTACCCTTGAAGTGATGGCGTTTATTTTCGCACGTCTTTTTATCTAATGCAGGAGATTTTTATATTTAAAAACACTAGCAGTTAAATACTTGCACCGATCATTCGCCACAGCTCACCAGATCGCGAGCGGCGTTTATGATAACAAGACGCCAAAGCTACAAACCAACTAACTTCGTTTTAAACATAACTGGTTCGATGGAATATTCCACTTAAGCCCGCTTTATGACACACTATGCGTATGCTTATTTCCCTCACAATGTTTAACAATTTAACTATTTTTACCGCTTTGGCGTACTTAGCTAGCGCCGGTTTTATTGTCACCAGCCTCTTCACTGGCAAACTGCCGAGTAAGCAACGCACGTTCGTATTAATAAGCGCCTTCGTCGCGCTGCTTGCTCATACCCTACTGATCTCTCACAGTTACAGCGTTAATCATGCGCTTGCGAATGATTTTTTCAATATGTTATCGCTGGTTTTTCTTGTTATTAGTGCATTGTTTTTTTTCGCCGCCGTTACGCAGCCTGTTGAAACGCTGGCGATTATCGTATTCCCTTTCACTTCCATCGCCGTTTTACTCAATATTGGCAACGCCTTCCCTGCCACACCGCCTGTCGTTTTTAACGGCGCGTTACAAACACATATCATCCTGTCGATTTTGTCCTATAGCTTGCTGACGGTCGCAGCTTTTCAGGCCATTATGCTGTCTTTTCAAGAAAAACAACTACATAACCGGCAAACCGGTAAGCTGATCAATTCTCTACCGCCGCTTCAGCTGATGGAGAATTTGCTGTTCCAGGTACTTTCCCTGGGCGTTTTTTTACTCACATTCGCGCTCGCTACTGGATTTATTTTCTTAGACGACATTTTTGCCCAGCACCTCGTGCATAAAACCGTTTTATCGATATTAGCCTGGCTACTATTTGCCACACTGCTTTGGGGTAGACACTTTTTAGGTTGGCGCGGACAAAAAGCGGTAAAATGGACGTATGGCGCTTACTTCGCTCTAATGCTGGCTTATTTCGGTAGTAAATTTGTTTTACAACTGCTGCTTAGCCAGCCGTAATCTTAGCGCTTTAGGTCTTTTGATAACTCATCGAGTAAACCCTCGCACGCGTCTTCTATAAGATCGAGTACTCTTTCAAAGCCGTTTCCTTCACCGTAATAAGGGTCTGGCACTTCCTTGATGCCACTACGTGAAGCAAAATCGAGCATATACCTGATCTTATGCCGATGTTCTTTCGGACACGCTTGCTGCGTTAAATGAAAATTATCGCTGTCCGCTACCAGCAAGTGGTCGAACTCCTCAAAATCAAAGTCATCTAACTGTCTGGCCGTTAAATCGCGAAAATCTATGCCACGCGATAAGGCCGCTTGCACAGACCGACCATCGGGACTTTTTCCCACGTGATAGGCGTGCGTACCCGCAGAATCCACTTCAATCAAGTCGGTTAGCTTTTTATCGAGCAACATTTGTCGAAATACACCATGCGCGGTAGGCGAACGGCAGATATTGCCCATGCAAATAAATAGTACTTTTATCATTTAGTTAACAGCGCGTTTACGCGGTCGAGATCTTGTTGTGTGTCAATACCCGCTTCCGGCGCTTGTGCTACAGCGGGTACGAAAATCTTCTCTCCGCTATTTAAGATGCGCAGCTGCTCTAAGGATTCAATCTGTTCCAACGCGCACGCGGGCCAGGTGATATATCTGCGTAAAAAACCCGCCGTATAACTATAGATACCTATATGCCTAAAATGGCTACTTTGATAGTTCGATGGTTTGGCGGGAAATGATTCTCGGTCCCAGGGAATGGGCGCCCGACTAAAATACAGGGCATATTCATTTTGATCGCGCACCACTTTTACCGCGTTAGGGTTAAGAATTTCTTCCAGTTCTGAAATTGGAGCGCATAAGCTCGCCACCTGGGCTTGCGCCTGACCCATTAATGCCGTCGCGGCCTTATGTATTAATTCAGGGGGAATTAATGGTTCGTCACCCTGACAGTTAACGATAATAACGTCATCCGCCCAAGCCAGCGTGTTCGCCACCTCGGTAATGCGTTCAGTGCCGCTATTATGAGCATCAGAGGTCATTACTGCATTGAATCCAGCGCGTATAACGCAATCCAGGATACGTTTGTCGTCGGTGGCCACGACCACCTCTTCGGCCCCAGCCATTGCCGCTTTTTCACAAACGTGCAAAATCATTTCTTTACCGGCAATTTTTAGCAGCGGTTTCGCTGGCAGTCTCGACGAGGCATAACGCGCCGGAATAACGACTTTAAAGGTATTTATCATAGCTTTTAACGTAATTTATCAGCCTCTTCAGAGCTCAGCTTTCTTGCCTCATCAATCAGCATAATGGGAATATCATCACGAACAGGATAGGCCAACCGGCAAGGCATGCACACTAATTCCTGCTGCTCCTTTAAATAGTTCAGACCAGACTTGCAAGCAGGGCAAGCCAAAATATCGAGTAATTTTTTATCCATCTATCTTCTCTTTTATTAATGCTAATAGGTTTAAACCAAATGTCTGCGTCATTTGCGCCCTAACAGGAACGTACCAATGTTTGTCGTTGGCTATCAGGGTACATTTAACGGCGTCTTTTTCCGTCATTAAAACAAGTTTATCGTCGCTGAAGTTTATATCTTTTTTGGCGTAGCTAAAATGGTCTGGGAAAACATGTGTTTCGAAAGACAGGCCAAACCTTTTCAGATGAGAAAAAAAACGCGTTGGATTACCGAGCCCAGCGATAGCGTGAAAGGGCTTTTGATTAAAATCTTGAAGTGATACCTGGTCTGATTCATCTAGAATTTTAACGGCTTCATTACCTTCTATTTTTAATGGGAACTCGCCATAGTTTGCCAGGCCATTACAGACTACAAAATCGACTGTTTTCAATCGTTCTTCCGGCTCTCGCAAAGGGCCCGCTGGTAATAAATAGCGATTTCCGTAGCGTCGTTCTCCATCTACCAACGCAATCTCAATATCACGATACAAGGCATAGTGCTGAAGCCCGTCGTCAGAGATAATAATATCGCAATGATAGTGATCAATCAGTGCTTGCGCACTATCGGCGCGCTTCGGTCCGACTGCCACGGGGCAGCTGGTACGTCTCGCTAAAATTTTCGCTTCGTCGCCGACTACTCTTGAATCACTATCCGCTCGAACTTGCTGTGGCCAGCTTGACGCTATACCTCCATAGCCACGACTGATAACACCCGGGGAATAACCAGCAGATTTAAGCAATTCTGCGAGCCAGACGACCAATGGCGTCTTACCTGTGCCACCGACGGTAATGTTACCAACAACAATAACCGGAACGGATAAACGAGTGGCTCGAAGCCAACCTTGTTTATATAAGAATGAACGCAACTTAACAATGAGCCCGAACAACCAGGATAGTGGAACAAACAGGAGTGCTATTGGACGCCGTCCATACCACATGCTATCGAAAAAACGACTCAATTTATGGCTCATGCTGGCAAAAATAATGTTTATTTTTCTGCTGGCGGCTGATTCGCCGCAAACGTTATGTTAACTAGGCCTAACTGGCTTGCAGCGTCTAATACCGTCATCACTGACTGATGCGTTGCCTTACCATCAGCACTGATCAGCAAAGGGGTGCTTGGATTATCGCCAGCGGCCTGTTTCAAGGCTTTCTTTATGGTTTCCAGGCCAGAATTAACGATTTCTTTCTGGTTGATAAAAAAGCGGCTATTTGCATTGATGCTGATTTCAATCACTTGCCCCGCTTTTTTTTGTTCCCCTGAGGCCTGCGGTAATTCGATTTTTAATTGCGTTTCTCTATCAAAGGTCGTTGTCACCATAAAGAAAATCAGCAACAAAAAAACGACATCAATCAACGGCGTTAGATTGAGTTCAAACTCCTCTTTTCTCTTCTGCTTAAAGTTCATGTGGCTTACTCGCGATCTCCATGCATCATTTCAAGCATCCGAACCGCCTCATCTTCCATTTTGATTACTAATTCATCAACGCGACCTCTAAAGTACCGATAAAACATTAAGGTAGGAATGGCTACCGTGAGCCCCGCCGCCGTGGTAATAAGCGCCTGAGAAATACCTCCTGCAAGTACCGATGGATCACCCACGCCAAATTCCATTATCGCCGCGAATACTTTAATCATACCAATCACCGTGCCGAGCAAGCCCAGCAAAGGCGTAATAGACGCTATAGTGCCGAGTGTATTGAGGTACTTTTCGAGCTCGTGAACGACCTGACGGCCTGCCTCTTCGACGCTCTCTTTCATAATTTCGCGACCATGGGACTGATTCATGATACCGGCCGCCAGCACGCGGCCTAATGGTGAGCTGACTGATAATGACTGCACCCTGCTCTTATCAAGTTGGTTCGCTTTATGTAATTTCCAGACGGATGACACCAGCTGGCTTGGGTTGATTTTTTTACTACTTAATGACCAGAACCTTTCGCCAATTATCGCTAAGGAGATAATCGAGCAAGCGATTATAGGAACCATTAACCAACCACCCTGCATTAAAATATCAAGCACATTTCCCTCTATTCTTATAAAATCAACGTGGCATCATATTACTTTATTTTTCACTGCGCGACACCTCTACTCATAGCAAAACTTGAGATCATTGTATTTTTTCGCACCAGGCCCTTTTCAAGCAACCAGCAGAAACTATTTACAGAGCAGGACGTTCCTCACCCGACCTGATTTAACGTTATGGCACCCAATTCCAAAACTTCGAGTGCGCCGCTCGAAAACTACTCACGCTAACGGATTGTTTTGAAGTGAAGGTTACCGCTAAAGCACCATGCGTTGCCGAATCAAAACCCTTAATTCCCTTTTCCGTATAACGACTAACCACTTCCTGCTTTGGAAAACCAAAACGATTTCGGTAGCCCACTGGAAATAAGACAAAACTCGGCTTAACTGCGTCAATAAAATTTCTGGTTGACGAGGTTTTACTGCCATGATGTGGCGCGATCAACACGTCTGCTTTGAGTTTATCAGACATGTATTGAAGCAATGAACGCTCTGACGTTTTTTCAATATCTCCCGGTAATAAAACGCTACCATTAGATGAGCTGACCTTTAGCACGCATGAGGCGTCGTTGCCGTTAAATAGATTGACTCGAGCGGGGTGTAAAAATTCGAATTCGACGCCATCCCATTGCCATTTGACTCCCTGTTCGCATGCAGTCGACGATTTATCATCAAAAACGCTGGGGACGCTTGTGAACAAATTACTAGCCCCCATCTCAGCCAATAGAGTTTTTGTACCACCCGCGTGATCGTTGTCAGCGTGACTGATAACCAGATGATCTATCTTTGTTACCCCTTCACCCCGTAAATAGGGAATAACAACTGACGAAGCTAGATCGCTTTCAGCAGCGTATTTTGCACCGGTATCGAATACCAGTGTGTGAGATGCGGTATGAATAACGGCCGACAAGCCCTGACCAACGTCTAACAAGACTAATTTAAACTCAGCTTTTTCTAATGAGGCTGTTTTAAATGGAAAAATTAACGGTATAAACAGCACCCACGCCATAGGCTTTGGAATAAAGCCTTTAGGTAATAACAATAAGGCCACACCCAGCATGGCGATGAGACTCGCCCAAATGGAAACGCTGGGCAGTAGTAACTGAGAATACTCAATATTTGCCAGCGTCTGCAAAAACAACCATAAATAGTCGATCAGCGTATTGACCAATTCAAGGGCAGTAACGCCTAGCGACTGGCTAAACGCACCGACAGCTAGCGCAATTAACAACAATGGAACAATAGCAAAACTTACCCACGGTACCGCCAGGATATTCGCCAATGGAGACACCAGAGAGAGCTGCTGAAAAAAATACAGTACTAATGGCATTAACCCTATCGCAACAAAGCACTGTATTTGAATTATCTGACGTATAAAATGAGGCCGCCCGAAGCGACCAACAAGACCGTACAAAATAACCGCTACGGCAGCAAAAGATAGCCAAAAGCCAGGCGACATTGGCGCTAGCGGGTCATAAATCAATACCGCCAGTAATGCGACCGAGATAACATGAAATGGCTTGTAGTAACGTTGCCAATATACCCCTGCCAAAACAACCGATAACATAATCAACGCTCTTTGCGTGGGTACCGAAAAACC
>JBLIAQ010000012.1:0-19983 GCA_047634535.1 Cycloclasticus sp. | reverse complement strand
CACCGGACAACCGAAAGGCGTATGCCTGTCAAACCAGCAACAATATGCCGTGGCCAGCGCTATCCACACGGCATTAAATTTGTATGTCGCCAGACACTTATCGGTACTGCCGTTTAGTACCTTGCTGGAGAATACAGCGGGCGCGTACGTCACCTTGCTGGGTGGTGGGTTTGTTATCGCCTTGCCACAAAGCGAATTAGGATTTAATGGCAGTAGCCAATTCGATTTGACGACTTTACTGGACGCCATAACAGGGTACCAACCGGTCAGTTTAATTTTGTTGCCGGAATTATTGATGGCGCTGATGGGCGCAGTCGCATCTGGTTGGAGACTACCATCGAGCATAAAGCTAGTAGCCGTTGGTGGCAGTAAAGTGTCGCCTACACTGCTTCTACAGGCGCGTGAACTCGGTCTGCCGGTGTACGAAGGCTATGGCCTGTCGGAATGTGGCTCGGTGGTGAGTTTAAATACAGACAAAAACAATCGCCCGGGTTCAGTTGGCAAGCCGCTGAGTCATGTTGATGTACGTATTGAAGAGGGTCAGGTTATCGTCTCAGGTAACTCTTTTTTAGGTTATGTGGCAGAGCCTCAATCGTGGTCAAGTGAAACGGTGGCGACCGGAGACCTTGGTTATTTTGATAAACAGGGTTATTTATATATTAATGGCCGTATTAAAAACCTTGTGATCTCTAGTTTTGGCCGAAATATCAGCCCCGAGTGGGTCGAAAGCGTGATGTTGAGCGATGGCCTGCTTAAACAATGCGTGGTGTTTGGCGATCAGCAGCCCTATTGTACGGCGCTGATTTGGCCGCGGGATATTAACGCGAGTGACGAGCTAATCACCGCGAGTATTGAAATGGCTAATATGTCCTTGCCTGACTATGCGCAAGTAAGGTCGTGGCAGAAAATACCCAAGCCTTTAAGCTATGAAACTGCAACGCTAACGTCAAACGGACGCCCCGTTAGGCAGGCTATCGCTAACCAATATCAACGTCATATTAATCAACTGTACCAGGAGCAATTGAAATGAGTTTTTTTGAGGAGTTGCAACAAAAAACTAAACTGGAACGCGACTTTCTGTTGGCGGCGCCAATCATTAATAAAGCGGTCTCAGGAACCATCAGCTTAGATGAATACACGGCTTTTTTAATACAGGCCTATCATCACGTTAAACATACAACGCCTTTGCTCATGGCCACCGGTGGCAGATTGACAGAAGAAAAAGAGTGGTTACGCAATGCGGTGGCTGAATATATAGAAGAAGAACTCGGTCACCAGGAGTGGATTTTAAATGACCTTGCTGCCTGTGGTATTGATAAAGAAGAGGTGCGAAATAGTGTGCCGGCCTTTGAAACAGAAATGATGGTTGCATACGCTTACGATACGATCAACAGGGTTAACCCGCTGGGTTTTTTTGGTATGGTCCAGGTACTTGAAGGGACCAGTATTGCCACCGCAGACAAAGCCGCCGATGGCATTCAAAAAGCATTGGGTTTGCCAGATGAGGCCTTTAGCTATTTAAAGTCACACGGAGCATTAGACCTTGAGCATATTGAGTTTTTCAAAGGCTTGATGAATAAAATTGATCGGCCGAATGAGCAAGTGCTCATCATTCGTTGTGCGAAGCATTTCTACCGGCTGTATGGTGATGTTTTTCGCAGTCTGACCGCTAACGATAAGCTGGCTTTATGTTAAAAAATAAAGTCATCGTTCTAACCGGCGCGGGTGGTGGCATTGGCAGCGCATTAGCGCAGGTGCTATCAAAGGCTGGAGCGAGCTTGATTTTAGTTGGTCGAGATCAGCAAAAACTCGATGGAATCAATCAACTGCTCGGCACAAAACACAATGTATTGATCGCTGATATAGCAATAACAGAAGGTCGCCAGGCCATTGCGGCACATTGCCAGCAGCTGGATACAGGCATTCATATGCTAATTAATAATGCTGGTATAGGCGCGTTTAAGTCGTTTGAGACGATGGACCCGAGCGAAGTGGTAAGGCTGATTAATATAAACTTAAGCAGCACAATACTATTAACACAGGCCTTACTGCCACTGTTAAACGCGCAAGCTGAAGCGCAAATTATTAATATAGGTTCAGCCTTTGGTAGCATCGGCTTCCCCGGGTTTGCCGTGTACAGCGCGAGTAAGTTCGGTCTGCGCGGCTTTACCGAAGCGCTGAGCCGCGAGCTAAGAGACGGCCCCGTGTCGGTTCGTTATTTTGCCCCACGTGCGACCAAAACACTGCTCAACGACAGCCGCGTGGAGGCACTAAATCAGGCGCTAAAAACGCCGGTTGATAGTCCAGAGCGGGTAGCAGATGAGTTCCTGTCTTTTCTGCAGTCAAAAAGCCTCAGGTATTTTGTCGGCTGGCCAGAAAAATTATTTGCTCGCATTAACGGGGTTTTTCCATCACTCGTTGATAGTGCTATCGGCAAGCAGCTGCCCATTATTAAACGCTGTTTATCTAAAGAAACGCTGGAGTCATAATGAAATATATACACCTTATGCTTTTGTTTTTAACTGCGTTGTTGTGTAACAGTGCGATGGCGGCTGGCAATATGCAAGTTTTAACGCTACAAGATGATTGGGCGATGGCAAACTACCAATTACAGGGAGAGGCGCAAGAAAAAGCCTTTGGTGTATTACTACTTAAGGCCGACGAAGCGATAAAGTCGGCACCAACATCTGCCGAGCTCCTCACTTGGCGCGGCATTATTAGATCAAGCTTTGCCGGGGTTAAAGGTGGCTTAGGCGCACTGTCGTTAATAAAACGGGCAAAAGCCGATTTGGAGCAAGCGCTACAAATGGATGACCAGGTCTTATCGGGCTCGGCGCACACCAGCCTGGGCACCTTGTACTTTAAGGCGCCACCCTGGCCGCTCAGTTTTGGGGATGATAAGTTGGCAGCGCAACACCTTAAAAAAGCATTAGAGATAGATCCATCGGACATTGATAATAATTATTTTTATGCGCTATTCCTAATTGACCAGGGCGCAGAAGCGCAAGCAAAAGAATACTTACTGAAAGCAAAAAATGCCCCAGCCAGAGCTGACAGGGAAGGCGCCGACAGAGGTCGTCAGAATGAAATAAAGCAGGCGCTGAAAGACATTAAATAAGCTAAACTAATGACGTGAACATATTACTCATTGAAGATGACGCGGCGTTAGCCAGTGCATTAAGCAAAACCCTCAGTCGTGAAGGTTTTATCGTCAACCATGTAGCACAGGGAAAACTGGCGATTACTACGGTTAAAACAGAGCCAACGGACATCGTTATTTTAGATTTAGGCTTGCCTGATATGGATGGCTTGGATGTTTTAAGCGCTATCAGAAAACATAGCGCTGAGTTGCCTGTATTGATACTAACGGCTCGCTCGTCTATTCAGGAAAAAGTATCGGGGCTGGATTTAGGCGCCGACGATTACCTGGCCAAGCCTTTCGAGGTGGATGAATTGCTGGCGCGTTTAAGGGTATTTGAACGCCGCTCCAGCGCTTTTAAACACTCGGGATTGAGCGTCGGTGAGGTGGCATTAGACGCCACCAGTTATCAGGCATCCGTTGCGAATAAACCAATTGAGCTATCTCGGCGTGAATTTATGCTGTTAAAGGCGCTGGTGGAAAATGCAGGACGCGTGCTAACGCGCGAAAGTCTGGAATCTAAGCTCTATAGATGGGGCGAGGAAGTGGCTAGCAATACCATAGAAGTGCATATCCACCATTTAAGAAAAAAACTGCCGAGCGGTTTTATCCAAACACTGCGGGGTGTGGGCTATATCGTTAAATTGCCATGAAATCGATACGCACCTATTTATTACTGGCGCTGCTGGCAACCATTATCTCAGTAACATTTTTATCCTTACTTGAGGGTTATCGTTCCAGTCTGTCTAAAACGGACAGCTTATTTGATGAACGGCTTAAAAATTTGGCGAGCATTATTGTTCACGCCAATCACGATACGAGCCCAAGAATAGATCGATTCGTTTCTTTAGAACCCACTGTTTTTTTCCAAATTTGGTCCAATGATGGCATATTGATTGCGCGTTCTAGCAACGCACCAGTGCATACATTGTATAGCGGAGCCTATGCGGAGGGTTTTCATGACGTTAATTTTGAGGCCTTTAGATGGAGAACGTTTGTGCTATGGGATACGCTGTTAAATCGATGGGTTATTACCGGAGAACGCATTGATTTACGCTATGAAATTGCCGATAACATAGTCCTTTCCGCCATTATGCCGACAGTTTTAGCGATTCCAGTTGCGGCGCTTATTATCTGGTTTGCGGTGGGTTTTGGCTTAAAACCGCTACGCGAGTTGACCAAACAGTTAAGTCATAAACAGGCCGATGATCTGTCGCCTATTGTTGTGCAAAATACACCTGAGGAAATTAGCCAGCTGGTGTTGACCACCAATGATTTACTGCAGCGGCTGAACGCGGCTTTTATGCGCGAACAGCAGTTTTCGGCCGACGCCGCGCACGAACTGCGTACCCCCATTAGCGCTTTAAAAGTGCAGCTGCATAACGTTCTGACTAACTCAGCAATTGCAGACGAAGATATACAGCCACTAAAAGAAGGTGTCGAACGAATGGGCCACGTGGTGGAACAAATACTGGCCTTATATCGCTACTCTCCTGATCAGGCGTTGCAGCAAATGGTGGAGGTGGATTTAGTCGTCGTTGGGCAAACGATTATTGCAAATGAATACAATAAATTTGATACAAAACATCAATATATCAGCCTGATAGGTGATAAACAGGGTCTGGTTAAGGGAAGTCCTTTTGCGCTAGAAAGTTTGTTGCAAAACCTCATTCTCAACGCCAATAAATATACCCCAGAACACGGTAAAATCATCGTCAGTGTAGATGTAAAAGACGCGCACGTTCTACTTACTGTAGAAGACTCTGGTCCCGGCATAGATAAAAAGGATTATGATCTGGTTTTTGAGCGCTTTTATCGCGTAGATGGCGATCAACACGCATCTGGCACCCTGGGCTGTGGGCTAGGTCTTGCTATCGTCCAGCATATCGCAATAATGCATCATGCTACTATTAGCCTGGGTTCGTCGCCGACCCTGGGCGGTTTAAAAATAAGCCTACAATTTCCATCTCCTTAAGAGGCACTATGCGCAGTTTGCTTGTTACATTATTGATCACCTTTCATTGCTCCGCGATGGCAACGCCAGTGGTTGAAATTGAAATTCGAAATCACCTTTTTTTTCCATCAGAGTTTGAGATTCCTGCACAAACTAAAGTTAAATTACTGATCACTAATCAGGACCCAACGGCAGAAGAATTTGAAAGTTACGAACTGAATCGTGAAAAAGTAATACCAGGAAAGTCAAAAGGTGTTGTTTTTATAGGTCCATTACCGCCCGGTGAATACCCTTTTTTTGGTGAGTTTTATCCCAAAACGGCGCAGGGCAAAATTTTAATAAAGTAACTATATGCTCATTAATTCAGTCATTATTATTTTACGTGAGGTGCTAGAAGCGGCGCTTATTGTTAGCGTTTTAATGGCGCTATGCCAAATACTACAGATATCGAGGCGTCGTTTAATTCCAGCGTTGATGCTGGGCGGCCTGTTGGCTGCTTTATACGCGGCCAATATCAACACCATATCAATGCTTTTTGAAGGCGTGGGGCAGGAAATAGTTAACACCGGCTTATATCTGTTTATATTTGGCTGTCTTCTGGTATTGATCGTCGCTATTGGCAAACGGTCAGCAAATAAAACAATTGTATTGGCTATATCCGGTTGTATAGCGGCCGCGTTAGTACGTGAAGGCACTGAGAGTATTATTTATCTTCACGGTTTTTGGAGTGATCCTGGACTAATGCGATCGGTCATAGTGGGTAGTTTTATCGGTGCGGGTATTGGCTTTAGTATTGGCGTGTTTTTTTATTATTTAATCGTTAGTCTGGTGCCGACAAATGGCTTGAGGTTTAGCATAGGGGTGTTAATTCTTATTGGTGGTGGAATGATCTCACAAGCAATCCAGTTACTCATTCAGGCCGACATCATCCCGAGTCAGGTGCCGTTATGGAATAGTTCGGCGTGGATAAATGAAAGCTCCCTAATTGGACAGTTGTTATATGCACTGGTTGGCTACGAAGCCTCACCAACACCTATACAGGCCGCCTGCTATGCGCTTAGCATTATCATTGCAACAACACTGGCGATAAAGTCGTTGCGTAGTTCTCGGTTAAATGCGCAGTTGCTAAAGGCATGAAAAGATTCCTCCTGTGTTTTGCTTTATTACCCTGCTCGACGTTGGCCGACAGTCTGTCCGTGGATAAGGTTTATCACCCCTATGTTCAGCCCCTGGAAAGAGAGATTGAGGTGCGGATGGTATCGGCAGATGGTGAAGAGTTTTATCGTTTGGGGCTGGGTAAATCCTTATCAGACAAACTTTTTGTAGAGGCTTATCTTATTGGCAAAGATGATAACAATCACCTGAGCCTGAATGCCTATGAAATAGAAGCTAAATGGCAACTCACCGAACAGGGCGAGTACGCCGTCGACTGGGGTTTAATGTTTGAACTTGAAAGGGTGCTACACGATGACACCTGGGAAATATCAACCAGCCTGCTGATGGAAAAAGAGTGGGGCAAATGGGTAGCTGCGGCAAACCTTAGTTTAATAGCTGAATGGGGTAATGAGATAAACAATGAGTTTGAAACAGCCTTAGCCCTGCAAACTCGATATCGCTACTCTCGCCACATTGAACCGGCGATTGAGTTTTATAGCAGTGAAAGCGGTCAGGCGATTGGCCCCGTCGTTATGGGCGATATCCGGCTGGGCAATGCCAAAAAATTACACTGGGAAGTGGGCTCAATATTCGGCCTTGGCTATAAAGGGCCCGATAATACCTGGCGTTTATTAATGGAATATGAGTTTTAAATCATTCGGTTGCCCGCTAAAAATGTGTAGAATAAACGCGTTTATTGAGCAACGGTATCGAATTTAAATTGGACGTATCCACCCCCGCATTATTATTCCCAGCGATATCGCTGTTGTTATTGGCCTATACCAATCGATTTATGGGTTTGGCGGCGGTTATTCGAGGCCTGCATCAGCAGCTCAATGACTCAAATAAAGGTGTCATTGCGCGTCAAATTATCAGCCTGCGCTTACGTATTAAGTTAATCATTGGGATGCAAATACTGGGTGTGCTCAGCATTAGCTTTTGTGTACTGGCGATGTTTTTTTTATTTTTGGAATCGCCCGTGTTGGGGCAGGCAACCTTTACCGTCAGTCTGGTCTTAATGCTGTCTTCACTGGCCGTATCATTGTACGAACTAAAAATTTCAGGCCACGCCTTAAATATTGAACTGGAAGATATCGAGACCTAAAAGGGCAGGCTCTAGGACATCGTTTGAATGTCTTTCAAAATGCCATTATTGATATCGTAAATCCAACCGTGAACGTACAGCTCAGTGCCCTTTTTCCAGGCATTTTTCACGATCGTTGTATTGCAAACATTGGTCACCTGTTCCATCACATTGAGTTCGCATAAGCGATCTAATTTGGCGTTGTCATCCAGCGCGTTCAATTCATCACGGTTTAAGCGTCCAACGTCTTTGATATGGCCCAGCCAATTATCAATAAGCCCGTGGTCAACGTCCTCAAGCGCAGCTTTAACGCCACCACAACCATAATGGCCGCAAACAATAATATGCTTAACCTTAAGTACTTCAACGGCGTATTGAATAACCGACAGGCAGTTTAAATCGGTATGCACAACCACGTTGGCAATATTCCTATGCACAAACACTTCGCCAGGTGCCAAATTGATAATTTGATTGGCTGATACACGACTGTCCGAACAGCCTATCCAAAGATACTCCGGTGCTTGTAACTTAGCCAGCCGATGAAAAAACTCCGGGTCTTCCTGCACGATAGCGTCAGCCCAGGCGCGGTTACTTTTAAAAAGGTGCTCTAAAGTTTTCATATTAAACGGTCTTATTGTTTGCTATACGACTTAATGTGCTGTGAATTTTACCTTAATATTAAAGTAAGCTCACGGCCTAAATGAAGCCTTATAAATATTGTCGCTGCTGGCTTACAAGTATATGCTTAACGCTCCAGTAAACGATTAGGAGATAAGAATGGCTCATCATACATACAAATATGTCGAATTAACCGGCAGTTCAGAACTAGGGTCTGACGATGCGATTAAAAACGCCATCGATGCCGCTTCTAGAACCAGCAAAAACATGGACTGGTTTGAAGTAATGGAAACGCGAGGGCATATCGTCGACGGCGACATTAAGCACTGGCAAGTGACCATTAAAATTGGTTTTAGACTGGAAGATTAAAGACATAGATTGTTGTCTGGGGATATAAATGGATTTTAAAGACTACTACGACATAATGGGCGTTAAACGAGACGCTACCCAGGTTGAAATTAAACGCGCGTATAAAAAATTAGCGCGTAAATATCACCCAGACGTCAATAAAGAAGCGAATGCCGAAGCCCAGTTTAAAGAGCTAGGGGAAGCCTACGAAGTACTGAAAGATCCAGAAAAGCGTGCCGCGTACGATCAATTTGGTTCCAACTGGAAAACGGGTCAGGACTTCAACCCACCACCCGGTTGGGATGAAGGTTATGAATTCAGCGGCGGCGGGCCTGCTCATGATGGCGCAGCGGATCATAGCGACTTCTTTGAATCCTTATTCGGAGAACAGTTTAGGCAGGCGCAACAAGGTCGTGGCCGGGCCGAGTTCAGCGCGCGTGGACAGGATCATCACGCCAAAGTAAGTATTGAAATAAGCGATGCCTATCACGGGGCCACGCACAGCATTACCCTGACCGCACCAGAAATTGATAGCAGTGGACACCTCGTCACGAAGCATCGCACCTTGAAGGTGAAAATCCCCAAAGGGGTCAAACAGGGGCAGCGTATTCGCCTGGCGGGTCAAGGCTCAGCGGGCATGGGTAAGGGTAAAAAGGGCGATCTGTACCTTGAAATCGAATTTAAAACGCATAGCCTTTACCGCGTCGATGGCCACGATGTGTACCTCGATTTACCCATTACCCCGTGGGAAGCCGCGTTGGGCGCGAGCATCAAAGTGCCAACGCCCAATGCCCAGCTGGACCTAAAAATACCCGCTGGCACCAAGGGCGGGGGAAGGATGCGTTTGAAAGGGCGTGGCATTCCCAGTGACCCACCCGGAGATTTTTACGTGGTGCCTCACATCACCTTACCAGCCGCCGATAGCGACGAGGCGAAAGAGTTGTATCGGCAAATGGAACAGAAACTGGCGTATAACCCGCGCAGCAAAATGGGAGTGTAATAGTGATGACAAACGAAATACTCAAAGGCGACTTGCTTGATGAAAGCGTCGAACTGTCTTTAAACGAACTGTGTCAGGCCTGTTCAAGCAGCACAGAATGGGTGGTCGAACTGGTTGAAGAGGGTGTATTAGAACCGATTGGCTACCAGCAAACGCTATGGCGCTTTTCTGGTCGCTGTCTGGATAGGGCGCATAGAGCGATGCGTTTACAACGTGACCTGCATATCAACCTGTCTGGCGTTGCGCTGGCGTTAGAGCTACTGGATGAAATTGAAACGTTGCAGTCGCGTTTAATGTGCATCGAACAGAGTCATAACGGCTAAAACCAGTTAAGCAATGAACAACGCGGCATGCGACAAGAAAATCACCGTGTTTTACGACCAGTCGTGCCCCAGTTGCGTTAAAGACCGGGCGATGTTTGAACGGATCGCGGGTAAAAGGGCCGCGCTATTTAGCTGGTTCGATATCACCAGTCAGGATAAGGCCTTACGCGAACTCGGTATTGATCCGTTTAAGGCGCTGCGCGAATTGCACGTAACAGATACCGACGGCGCGCTGTATTCAGAAATGGACGCCTACAGCTTAATGATGAAACAAATACCGTTACTCATGCCGCTGGGGGTTATCATCTGTTTACCCATTATCAAGCCGATACTCAGTTATTTTTATCGCCAGTCTGTGGATAAGCGTTTAGCGTGTGAAGGCCGATTGTAATACGCGTTGTTTAGTTTTACTCTACGCGCCCATCCATCTATTCCATTAAGATTAATCGTATTAACCGATGATAGAACCGCAAAGCCAGACCAATGAGCTAGACAGCGATAGCGCGCGTTTATTCGAAACGATAGCGAATGATCTTTATCAAACAGGCTACAGCATTCAAGCTAACGCGCTACCCGCTGAACTGGCCCGCCAGTTAGCAAGCGAAGCGTGTCAAATGCCGCTATCCAGCTTCAAAAAGGCCGGTGTCGGCAGGGGTCAACAGCGCGTCGTCGATAGCGCCATACGCAGTGATGCCATTTGCTGGATGACGGGCGACACAGCAGCGAGCAAAGGCTGGTTGGCGTGGACCGCATCGCTGCAAGAGTTTTTAAATAAACGCCTGTTACTCGGCCTGTTTTCATTCGAAAGCCACTTCGCGCACTACGCCCCCGGCGATTTTTATAAAAAACACCAGGACGCCTTCAAAGGCGACGCCAACCGGGTATTATCTCTCGTCACCTATTTAAACCCCGAGTGGGCGCAGGAAGATGGTGGCGAATTAGTGCTCACTACAGAAGACGGCATACTAGATGGCATAAAGGTCACGCCCAGTCTGGGTACGTTGGTGGTGTTTTTGAGCGAAGATTTCCCGCACGAAGTATTAGCCGCGCAGCGTGATCGCTACTCTATAGCGGGCTGGTTTCGGGTCTATGGTAACGACCCTGATCAAGGCAATTAAGTAGGCCAAAAAAGACGCCTTAGAGTAATAAATCGGCGTTGATCGGCTGAAAAACACCGGCCGCATCAATCAGCGATTTAGCCGTCAGTGCTGGCACGCCATACACCTGAGTAGAAACGCCGTATTGCTGGCTTATCTTCGTCAATAACAAATCAAAGTCACCGTCGCCCGATAGCAAAATAACCGTATCCACGTCTTTTGCCGCTTCCAGTACATCAATCGTAATACCCACATCCCAGTCGCCCTTAGCGCTGCCGTCACTACGTTGAATAAACGGTTTAAGCTTTACATTAAAACCGATATGCCGCAGCGCATCTTGAAACTTCTGCTGGCTATCGTCGCCACGGTGGGTGGCGTACGCGGTGGCCTGGCTAATCTCGCCCAGCTCGCTAACGGTTTTCCACAACTGTCGGTAATTAAACTGGCGGCCATAAGCCTGCCGGGTGGTGTAATAAATATTTTGAACGTCGGCAAAAAGGGCAATTTTTTTCACAAGGAGGCTATTCAGTCGGCTGAAATTAAAGCCGCAGCATAGCACGTGGAAGCGCATTAAAAAGGCGTCTATAAACGCTACACAGGGGTGTTAATTACTTCACATGCTTGTGATAGACTCTATGCACTTATTGCAGCTAACATCCTCTGTTAGCCTTAAGCCGGTTTAACCATCATAGGGAGTAACACCATGGGCAGAGAACAAAAGAGTAATAAAGAAGTGAAGAAAAAGTCAGTACTAAGTCCAAAAGAAAAAAAAGCGGCAAAGAAAGAGCGCAAAGAAGCAAAAGATAACAGTATATAAACCGCTTATTTCAAACGTATTCAGCTAACAGTACGTTTGGCTAATAGTTTAATGACCATAAAATGACGTGTCGATAAAATGCAAATTCATCGACACGTTTTTATGATATGTCGATTGAACACGCTTTTTAAAGCATGAGCTGCTGTTAATGAATACAGCAGCTTTTTTATTGCCTAATAAAAACAAGTTGTTTAAATGGATCTGTCATAGCGTGTGCCGTTATTAAGTGGAGTTATCTTAGGGCTAAACATCAAGTAATGCAGATGGTTTGAAGAATGGTGATAGGTATAGATTTGTTGTTTTGACCTTGTGAGTTATGATTGAAAGAAATACGAACGCAATGTTCGTAAAAAAATAATTAAGGGAGAAGGTAACTTGCTGGAAGCGGAAAACCCCTATATTTTGATAAGCAGCTCCAGGAATTTAGTTGAGTTACTTAAGGCAAAGCAGCCTTCCTCGAAATTGATAGCGAAAAAACTCGACTGCAACAAAATGTGAGGCTCGAATAATTACATATAAAAACAGATTCTAAACTAAAACTGAAAAATATTTACGTAGACGAGATATAACTTTGAACACAGAACAACTCAAACAACTCGAAAAAGACCTATGGTCTGCCGCAGACAATTTGCGCGCCAATACTGATTTAAAATCCACTGAATACGCCACTCCAGTACTGGGTCTTATATTCCTTAAGTTTGCTGACAATAACTACGCCCGCGCTGAGAAAGCAATTAATGCCGAGTTTGCGAAACTCACTGGCACTCGCCGTGAAAAACCGATTGATGAAATCGCTATTGAAAAATGCGGCTTTTATTTACCGCCACATGCTCGCTATGAATATCTGCTGAACTTGCCAGAAAAAGAAAACGTCGCTAAAAAAATCAAAGAAGCGATGCAGGATATTGAAAAATACAAACCTGAACTGGATGGTGTGCTACCTAAAGACGAATACATGCCGCTCACCCGTACCGATAAAACCATACCGGCGCAGTTACTCAAAAACTTCTCCAACATCCCACGTAATGCCAGTGGCGATATCCTAGGCAAAATTTACGAATATTTTCTAGGTAACTTTGCGTTAGCCGAAGGCCAAGGCGGCGGCGCATTCTTTACGCCCACCTCAGTGGTTAAACTCATGGTGGAAATCATTGAGCCTTACAAAGGTACTGTGTACGACCCTGCCTGTGGTTCTGGCGGTATGTTTGTGCAGTCACAACAATTTGTCGAGCAGCACCGCGAAGAGTTAGATGCATTAGGTGAAGCGCATGACGAAGATCAGCTTTATGTTTACGGTCAGGAAAAAACATTAGATACCGTCAAACTCGCAAAAATGAACTTGGCAGTGAATGGCTTGCGTGGAGAAATACGCCAGGCCAACAGCTATGCGGAAGATCCTTACAGTGGTTTTGGTAAATTTGATTTTGTTATGGCTAATCCGCCATTTAATGTAGATGACGTACCTATTGCTACAGTCGAGTCAGATCAAAGATTTAACCTATACGGTATCCCACGCAATAAAACTAAAAAGAAAGTCGCAGACAAAGGTAAAGAGACAGTTCCTAACGCCAACTACTTATGGATTAACCTATTTGCTACATCACTAAAAGAAAATGGTCGCGCAGCTCTGGTAATGGCCAACTCGGCATCCGATGCGCGCCATAGCGAAGCGGATATTCGCCAAAGCTTAATCGAAAATAACTTAATCTACGGCATGCTCACATTGCCATCGAATATGTTTTACACCGTTACCTTGCCAGCAACTTTATGGTTTTTTGATAAGAGCAAACAAGACGATAGATTGCTGTTTATTGATGCGCGAAATATCTTCACTCAAATCGATCGTGCTCATCGCGAATTTAACGAAGCGCAAATTCAAGACATCGCCATTATCAGCAAATTACATAAAGGCAATCACAATGCGTTTGTTCGTTTGGTCGATAGTTACTTTGCAAAAGGTATGAAACTGTTATTAGAAAACCAACAACAAGTCATTCCAGTTTCCGAACAATTATTAGGCGTGCTTGATGACAAACAAGGTGAAACCGTCGTCAAGGATTTAGTCAAACAATGGGAAGGGATGGATAAGCTACAACAAAGCCACCAAACGTATAACAAAGAAGTCAAAGGCAAAATAAATAAAGGCAAAGAAGTGGTAGCCATTAACAAGGAGCAACATAAGCTGCGAAAAGCCTTTGATCCGTTTTTTGAATCACTCCATGTAGGTTTAAAACAACTGGATAAAATCGTGCGCCAACATGAAAAAGCCAAAGCAGAAATGGCGAAAGCTGAAGGTAAACGTGCCACTACAGATCGCGAAACCAAAAAGCTCAAAGATGCTCTAGAATTGTTGCATAAAGAAGTCAAAATCTCCGAAAGCTATTACAAACATATTCACTGGCTGCAAGAGCGCTTCCCAGAAGCAAAATACGAAGATGTCACCGGTTTGTGTAAATTAGCCAGCCAGGAAGAAGTGAAAGAACAGGATTATTCACTGAACCCAGGTCGTTATGTGGGTGTGGTGATAGAGGAGGATGGGAAAACGGAAGAGGAGTTTCTCGAAAGTATTTTTACAATGAATGAAGAATTACATGAATTAAGTGGACAAGCAAAAACACTTGAGGAAACTATCAATATAAATATTCAAAGGCTGATGGGTGAATAATGTTTGAGTGGATGGAAAAACCAATCAAATCTTTAGGTCGGGTAGTTACAGGAAAGACACCTCCAAAGGTAAATAACGAATATTTCGAAAATGGTAAAGAGCTATTTGTGTCTCCAAAAGATCTCGATTGGGATCACTTCTATGTAAATGAAACCCAAACTGTGATTACAGAAAAGGCTTTAGAAAAATTCAAAAATCAAGTATTGCCTAAAAATGCAGTCATGTTTACCAGCTTGAGTTTTGCATTCGGAAAAATGGGCATCGCCAGTAAAAACTGTCTTACAAATCAGCAAATCAATTCAATTATTGTTAATAACGATCATGATTTCAGATTTGTTTACTACCTACTTAAAACATATCGCCCAATCATATTCTCATACAATTCGGGGATAGATACTCCAATAGTGCCAAAATCTGTTTTTGAAGCAATATTGGTTAAGTGTCCACTACTGGAAACTCAGAAAAAAATCGCTGCCATTCTATGCTCTTATGACGATTACATCGAAAACAATAAACGCCGTATCGCCTTATTGGAAAACATGGCCGAAGAAATCTACCGCGAATGGTTTGTCCGCTTCCGCTTCCCTGGTTATAAAACCGCTGAGTTTGAAAAAGGAATTCCAAAGAGTTGGGAGGTTAAGAAAATTGGAGATATTTATAAAACAGCATCTGGTGGAACACCATCGAGAAAAAATGATAATAATTATGATGGTGATATTAATTGGTTGAAAACAGGTGAATTGAAAAACAAATTTGTCTTCGATAGCGAAGAGAAAATCACATTACAAGGATTAGAATCTTCTTCGGCAAAAACATTTCCAGCGGAAACCGTTGTGATTGCAATGTATTGTGCAATGCCCGACATTACTATTCTTGCAGAGCCTTCTGCAACCAATCAGGCTTGTTGCGCTTTCTTACCAAAGGAAAAATATCTCTCTTATATTTATACCTATTACCTCATTAAATTTTCTCAAATTCATATGATTCAGTATGCTCATGGTGCAGCCCAGCAGAATTTGAGTCAAGACTTGATAAAAGGGTTTAATTTGCTTTTAGCTGATAAAGAATCAATTCAGAAGTTTGGGGAAACTATTGAGCCGATATTCGAAGAGATAAAAATCTTAATGCGTGGTAACGAAAATCTTACTAAAACCAAGGAATCACTTTTACCACGTCTAATCTCCGGAAAACTCTCAGTCGAAGATTTAGATATTCAATTTCCACCCAGCATGCAGGAAGAAAATGCTGCATAAAAAATAGGCAAGAAATAACAACAGGTAGTATTTATGGCTAGAAACTTTATTTCAGAAGATGATATCGAGCAGGCAATTTTAAAACGCTTACAGGCGGATTTTTCGTTTGAGTTGCTAAATTGTTTTACCGCCAAGCCCGATGAACTGAAAGATGGATCTCAGCGTAGTGATAAGCGCGATGTGATATTGGCCGATCGCCTATTAGCAGCTTGCATCAAGTTGAATCCCAGTATTCCCGATGAAGTGATTGAGCAGCAGGTAATCCCTAAACTCATGGATCGCCGTACGGCCATGAGTTCTATCGCCGCTAACCGTGAAGTGGATGCCTTGATACGTGATGGCGTAACCGTTGAGTTTGATCAAGAAAACACAAATGGAAAAACTGAAAAGCGGCATGAACGTGTTCGTTTAATTGATTTTGACGATTCCACCAATAATAAGTACCTCGCTGTTTCTCAGCTGTGGATTAAATCTATAGGGCAGGCACCCAAAGCCGCATACCGTAGGCCGGATGTTATTTTGTATGTGAACGGTTTGCCTTTGGTGTTTGTCGAGCTGAAAAATTCTAACGTGAAATTGCGCTCCGCTTATGATGATAACTTGAACAGCTACAAACACGACATCCCACAACTATTTAATTGTAATGCGTTTTGTTTATTATCGAATGCCATCGAAACTAAGGTGGGTAGTTATACCGCTGGTTGGGAACACTTTTTTAATTGGCTGCGTGTGGATAGTGAGAAGGAAAAGGTTAATCGCAAACAAATATCTGAACAAGGCACTAGCCTTGAATATGCTGTAGCGGGTTTATGCCAACCGCATAAACTGCTGGACTATGTGGAAAACTTTATACTGTTCCATAAAGAAACCAGCAAGATCATTGCTCAGAATCATCAGTTTATGGGTGTAAATAGCGCTTTTGAACGATTTTTACATCGTGACCAACATCAAGGTCGTTTGGGCGTGTTTTGGCATACCCAGGGGTCAGGCAAAAGTTTCTCGATGATTTTTTATGCTCGTAAGATATTTCGTAAAGTCACGGGTAATTTTAGTTTTGTAGTGGTGACTGATAGGAAAGATTTGGATGGCCAAATTTATCGTAATTTTTTAAACACAGGTACCGTTAAAGAAAAAGACGCAGCGCAGCCCAGTAACGCTGAAGAAATGCGTAAATTTTTAGGGCAGAACAAAAAGGTGGTGTTTACCCTGATTCAAAAGTTTCGTTACGAAAAAGGGAAAAAATACCCACGACTATTTGATCCGAACAAAGAAAAACGCGAAGTGATCGTGATGGTGGATGAAGCCCATCGCACGCAATACAAATCACTTGCGGAAAATATGCGTGAGGGTTTAAAAGGCGCCCACTTTTTGGCGTTTACCGGTACACCCTTGTTAGGTAAAGAACGTAAAACCAGCGCATGGTTTGGTGGTTACGTATCGGAATACAACTTTCAACAGGCAATGGAAGACCAGGCCACAGTGCCTTTGTATTATGAAAAACGCGTACCCGAAGTATTGATTCAAAATGAAGACTTAGGTGAAGAGTTTTATGAGCTGTTAGAAGATGAAAATCTCGATGAAGCACAGCAACAAAAATTAGAGCGGAAATTTGCCCGTGAAATGGAAGTTATTAAACGTGATGATCGGTTAGATACCATTGCTAAAGATATTGTTTACCACTTCCCACGCCGTGGATATTTGGGCAAAGGCATGGTGGTATCGCTGGATAAGTTCACTGTGGTGAAAATGTATGACAAAGTGCAGCAGCATTGGAAAGATGAAATTAAGCGCCTGCGAGGCTTAATTAAAGATTCAAATAACGATATTGAAAAAGCACGTTTTAAAAAGATTGTTGAATACATGAAGTCGGTCGAAATGGCGGTGGTAATCAGTGATCCAGCGGCTGATGTAGAACGTTTTGAAAAAGCGAAACTCGATATTAAGCCGCACATCAAACGCCTTGATCAACTCGATGAACATGGCCATGACCTGGAATATAATTTTAAAGATCCAGAACATCCTTTGCAGTTAGTGTTTGTCTGCGCTATGTGGCTAACCGGTTTTGATGCGCCAACCGTATCAACTTTGTATCTTGATAAGCCAATGAAAGATCACTCCCTGATGCAAACCATCGCCAGGGCTAACCGTGTGGCGGCCTATAAAATAAAAGGCCACAACGGCGAATTTATTGAAAAGAAAAACGGCGATATTGTCGATTACTACAATGTCTTCCGTAATATGAAAAAAGCCCTACGGGACTATGCGCAAGGTAGTGATATTGACGGTGAAGAAGGGGATGGTAGTGAATCACCCGTAAAACCAAAATCAGACTTATTTGTCTTGT
The DNA here is from genome assembly GCA_047634535.1 of Cycloclasticus sp. Taxonomy (GTDB): domain Bacteria; phylum Pseudomonadota; class Gammaproteobacteria; order Methylococcales; family Cycloclasticaceae; genus Cycloclasticus. The sequence continues at coordinate 2,186 of JBLIAQ010000012.1, read as the reverse complement.
TGGATGAAGCTATAACTCAAGCCGTGAGCTTTTGTAAAGAGCGTGATATAGATTTGGAAAGTATTGTTAAAGGCGGTGATATCTTTAAAAATATTGCACAATTTGAGCAATTCGCTGATACCTTGCTGAGTAAAGATGAGTGGCGTAAATCTTTTTATGTGTATGAGAATACCGTGTCGGGTTTATATGAAGCCTGTAAACCTGAAATATACGAGCAAGCCCCTAGAATGATGATTGCTGTAATTCAGTATTTACGTGGAGTGATTGATACGCACATAGAGCAGGCCGATATTGACGCAGTAAGTCAGAAAATTGCTGAGTTGTTAGATGAAAGTGTGGTGGTGGATAATGCAGAAAAATTTGCAGTTAAAGAGCATCAAGCGGAATACAAAATTGTTCAAAAAGGTAAAGTCTGGGATTTAAGTAAGCTAAATTTTGAAAAGCTCAAAGAAGAATTCAAAGACGTTAAATACAAAAATATTGAAATCGCTGAAATGCGCGCGTTCATCGAAGACAAACTGCAAAAAATGATGGAGCAAAATCACACCCGCGTGGACTTTGCTCAAAAACTGCAAGCAATCATTGACGAATACAATGCAGGTGGCTCTTCAACAGAAAACTATTTTGAAGACCTGATGAAGTTTGCCGAAGAAATGAAAGGTGAAGATGAACGACATGTCCGTGAAGGCTTAACGGAAGATGAACTTGAACTTTACGATACGTTAAGAAAAGATAAGCTGACGAAAGCTGAAGAGCAAAAAGTTAAATTAGCCGCAAAACATTTGATCACTCGCTTATTAGAAGAGCACCCAAAAGTATTAGTGCAAGACTGGTGGAAAGATGGCCAAACCCAACGTGCTGTTAAATCAGCAGTTGAGCAAGTCTTAGATAAAGATCTACCCGATACCTATGACCGCGTTTTGTTTAAAGAAAAAAGTGATAATGTATTTAACTTGATAGTTGATTTTGCTGCAAATGGTAGGAAGTGGGTGGCGTGACATATTAAATCATTGGGGAAAAATGAAGAAATAAATGGTACCCAAAAACGTAAGGGACCAGATTTTACATTGCCACATTCCGATTCCAATAATTTTAATCTTAAACAGCAATTCAAAAGGTCCTAGGGCTATTAATAAACCCCCACCACAGGCTCTAAATGCTGCCAAATTCTTTCCGTAATTATCGGTTATGCCTGTTCGTTCGGATGTAGGGCATCTGCTTGCATCATGCCCTGAGCTAACGCTACGTCTTCTAACCGATTCTGCTAAAATTCGCCGGTGACTAAAATTAAACGCTTATTACTTAAATATCTTTTACTGCTTGCGTTGGTTTTTGTGGTGCTTAGTTTATTGGTAGTGGTACCTTTTCGTTGGATAAACCCTCCTTTAACCATGGTGATGGCTGACCGATGGTTGAGTGCGAGTAATGACGACTATAAGTTAAAGAAAACCTGGCTCAATTGGGATGAGATGCCAAAACAGGCGGCGCTTGCTGTGGTTACCTCAGAAGACCAGCTGTTTCCATTACATCGAGGTTTTGATGTTAACTCCATCATCAGCTCGTTACGCGATGCAGAAAATGGTGGGCAATTAAGGGGTGCCAGCACTATCAGTCAGCAGGTTGCGCGCAATCTCTATTTGTGGACTGGGCGTAGTTGGCTAAGAAAGGGGCTTGAAGTGTGGTTTACGTTATTGATTGAGGTGACGTGGAGTAAGCAACGTATTTTAGAGGTCTATTTGAATATTGCCGAGTGGGGGAGTGGTGTGTTCGGACTGGAGGCTGCTAGTCGTTATCATTTTGCTAAACCGGCAGCTCGATTAACAGCATTTGAATCCGCATTGCTAGCGGCAACACTACCCAGTCCATTGCGTTACAATCCTGCTCAACCCGCCGAACATCTGCGAGACAGAGCGAGATGGAACCTTCAACAACAAAAAAGACTGGGTGGTAGCCAGTGGCTGAGACAGATGGAGTGATGTTTTAAATTCTGCAATGCTTGCAGGGTGTTATACCAACAGTTCGAAATACTTTGACGACGTACAGGCGTTAACACTATGAAAAAAGCAGTTTTAATTACAGGTTCTACCGATGTAATTGGCTATGCTACAGCTAATTCAATACTCGAATTTGGGCATATAGTATTGTTGCATGAACGTGGTGACGTTAATTTGGCTGCCAGCCAAAAA
>JBLIAQ010000011.1:0-20309 GCA_047634535.1 Cycloclasticus sp. | reverse complement strand
TAAATCAAGGGGTCAGCCAGCTTGATTTTGAGATAACAACTAAATTTATCAAATGCCTACCGTATTAACAATTGGGCCATTTAGATTTTTCTTTTATAGTAAGAGCCTGCTCACATCCATATACGAAGAGATAATATGCTGGCTAAGTTTTAGCTTCGTCCAGTGGCTCTAGCTAGCTCAACTAGGTTTTCTCCTAAAGAGCTAAGAAAGTTAGAGGCGCTGGTTTCAGAAAATAAAGAACTATTTTTGGAGACTTGGAATGAATACTTTAGCAGTTGAACTTCACCCTCAAGCGCAGAACATAAAATGCACTGAGGCTTCCTTAATTGAAGAGCTGGTTGACGGCCGAACTATATCAGCTCCTTTAATTTGGTTCCCTCGGTTAGCTAAAGCAACAAAAGAGCAGCTCGGAAACTGGGTGCTTTTAGGTGATGGTGAAGGCATACACTGGCCTGATGTGGATGAAGACGTGAGTATTAATGGTTTGTTAGTTGGCACACATACTTAAAAAATCAAGGCAGCCAGCTTGATTTCTTAACCCGCTAATTATAATGATATCGAAGTTGCGCTATCAATAGCGTATTGTCTTGAAACTTGTACACAATTCGATGCTCATCGTTGATGCGTCGAGACCAATAACCCGCAAGGCCATGCTTTAATGGCTCAGGCTTCCCTATCCCTTCGTACGGAGAGCGGTTGATTTCTTTAATTAATATATTAATTCTTTTAAGCAGTTTTTTATCTGTACTTTGCCAATATAAATAATGCTCCCATGCGTTCGTAGAAAATGTTATTTTCATTCAATAAGAGCTTTTTCTTTACCTTTCCCTGCCTCAAGTTCAGCTATTGACTCTAGCAGCTGGCTTGCGTTAGCAGGCGAGCGAAGCAAATATGTTGTTTCTTCCATTGCTTGATAGTCTTCTAACGACATCATCACAACAGGGCTTTCACTTTTTCTGGTTATTATCACTGGGGCATGATCTGCACAAACTTTCTCCATTGTTTTGGCTAAGTTTGCGCGAGCAGAGGTGTAACTAATAGCATCCATATTTATCTCCATATTGTTCATGTACGCTTTATTGTACAATAAATATTTCATTTTCAACAAGAAATCAAGAGAAATCAAGAGAAATCAAGGGGGTATTTGTCAATTAAATTCCTAGTAGTTCCTTAATAGCCCCCGATACCTTAGATCGATCTTGCTGCGCTAACGCCCCTGCCTTTCGTAGAATTAATTTATCATCTAATGTGAAAAGCTTCATTCTTACTACGGAAGCTGAAGGTAGCCCCGCTGTGCCTAGGTCATTAATATTTACATCTAAGGGCCAGTCTGAGTTATTAGCGCTAGTAATCATTGCTAATACTGATTGACCAACCTTTTTATTAAATTTGCCGGCGTCAGATAATACGAGTGCGGGGCGTCTTTTAGACGTTGATCTATCTGTAAATGGAAACGGCACGACGACAACATCATAAGCCTTAAAGGTCACGATATGCCTCTTCGTCTTCTTTCGTTTCCCATTCTGATAGCGTTCCTTCAAGGCTTTGAATAAAAACCAAATCTACTGGCCTAGCCTTACGAAGATGGACATTGTCGTTGTCTATATCAAAGGCAATTTCATCCCCCATCTCTAAATGCAATTTCCGTCTTACAGGCTCGGGAATGGTTGCTTGATATTTTTTAGTCAACTTACTTTTCGCTGTTTGCATTCTAGCCTCCAATTTAGGTAATACTGGTATTACCCATTACTATATCGAATTTTTAATTTTCTGCCAATCAAAAATCAAGGAATCAAGGAATCAAGGGGTCAGCCAGCTTGATGTTTAATAATTGATTGGGTAAAGTTACTGCATGGCAAGACTACCCAGACTCGTTATCCCTAATCAACCTTTGCATATTATGCACAGAGGTAATAACCGGCAGGATATCTTTAACACTGAAGATGATATGTTGAGAATTAAGGACGATATTGAGCATGGTTTAAAAAAATCGGGGTGCTTTTTACATGCCTACGTCATTATGACGAATCATTTACATTTGCTGATTACGCCTGCTAGCAAAGAGCAATTAGCTGTTTTTATGCAGGCGATGGCTAACCGGTACGTTCGTTATTACAACGCGTTACATAAACGAACTGGCACGTTATGGGAGGGTCGCTATAAGTCTTGCTTAGTAGACAGTGACTTATACCTTTTAAGTTTGTACAAATACATTGAGATGAATCCTGTTAAAGCGAACATGGTGGGCAACCCTTCTGACTATAAATGGTCAAGTTACTCTCATAACGCTTTAGCAGACAATGACAAGTTAATTACTGAGCATGACTTATATAGGGCGCTAGGTAATAACCCCGAGATACGATGCAAGCGCTATAAAGAATTATTTAATCGGCTAGATATTACCCAACAAGAAGAACAAATCTCACGAGCGACTCTAGCCGGTGAAGTTTACGGTAGCGAACGCTTTCATAAAAAAATCAGTTCGTTAGTTGCTAGGGCAACTAGACTTGGCTCACACGGAGGAGATAGGAAAAGTGAAGAATATAAAAATCAAGCTGGCTGACCCCTTGATTTTCTCTCCGCTCGTTTTTTGGAGCTTATGTTGCCTTGCTGTTTTTCTCGTGTATGCGCCCGGGTGGAATGGACCCTTCGTTTTTGACGATCAACTGAACATCCTTGAAAACCCCAATGTCCCGATCCATGCACTAACGGAACAGGAAATTATTCGCTCTGCACTATCAAACGAGAGCGGCCCCTTTAAACGCATTATTCCTGCTTTATCATTCGGCTTAAATTATTACTTTGCTGATGGCTTCAAATCTATCCATTTCAAGCTGTTTAACATTGCTGTTCATTGCATTAATTCTGGCTTGGTTTTTTGGTTGCTCACCTTACTTTGGCCCTGTATTAAACGAACCGCGTGGGCAAAACAATCGCGTCTGTCCAACCCACGCATCGCGTTTGCCGTCAGTGGCACGCTGATCTGGGCCTTGCACGCCTTTTTATTGACCAGCGTGCTGTACGTCGTTCAGCGGATGACCAGCATGGCGGCCATGTTTATGTTGATGGGGGCGTGTATTTACGTGGTCGGCCGCTTATCACTCGTGGAGCACAGCGCCAGGGGCTTAGGCTTAATGTGTTTAGGTCTGGTCGCTGGCACCATATTGGGTGCCGCCTGTAAGGAAAACGCCATTTTATTACCCGTGTATATCGGCGCCTTAGAACTCACCTTGCTCAGCCAATTACCCACTAGCCCACAAACACTTAAGAAAGTTCGCTATTTTTTCATTCTCTTTGTTGGCCTGCCCATTCTAGCGGGCCTATTTTACTGGTATCAGCACCCTGGTTTTATTACCGGTGGCTACGGTGGTCGACCTTTCACGTTTCTGGAGCGTGTTTTAACCGAGCCGCGCGTGCTGTGGTTTTATCTCAGTATGATTATTGTGCCGAATATTCAAACGATGGGCTTGTTCCACGATGATTTTTCGCTCAGCTCAGACCTCTTCACTATTTGGACGACCCTACCCAGCATTATTGGCATTATTTTTTTACTCGCTTTATCTATTATTTGGCGAAAACGCTTTCCTGTTTTTGCCTTTGCCGTCCTTTGGTTTCTTGTCGGCCATAGCCTTGAATCAACCTTTTTTCCCTTAGAAATAATCCATGAGCACCGCAATTACTTGCCCGCCCTTGGCCCATTGCTGGGTATAACGTATCTATTACTTTTTGCCTTAGCCGATAAGCTGCCGAATTTTTTGCGCATTAGCCTTATTAGCATCATTGTGTTTTGTTTGGGCTTTGGTACGTTTAACCGCGCACAGTACTGGAGTAGCGAATCTGCTTTGATCGAAAGCCTGGCCCTTAACCACCCCGACTCACCCAGTAGCCAATACTTACGCGGCGAGATTTTGCGTAAACGCGAAAAGGATTTTGAGGGTTCTTACGCTTATTATTTACGCGCAGCCGAATTATCACCTAAAGAGGCGGGGTTTTTAATCAGTTTGAGTATGGTAACGCCCGAGTCATTTGCTGAACTAGAAGGCAGGCTGAACGCCTTACAATTAGCCCGCCCCGACTATATCGCGAACACTATTTTCGAACAACCGATGGGCGCCTGGGGTATACGCGCGCTGGATGTGGCAATTAAATGCGTGATGACGGGTAATGAACGCTGCCTATCTAAGGCCGATGACGTGGCTAGCTGGCTGCAAGCCTTGATCGATAAGCCAAATGGTAAATCTGTGCACCGCTATTATTCATTGGTTCACTTATTCGCCATCCGGATGAAACAGGGTCGTTTTGCGAATGCTTTGTCAGTCGCGGATTTAGGCCTGAGCCTTAATAAACGCAATCCGCGTTTTGGCCTGATGCAGGCGCACGCCTTAATTGGTTTAAAACGCCTGAATGAATCGGAAACGTTATTGAATGATATCCAACAATCCCCCGCTGGACGGGTAAGAAAATACGCCGAAAGAATTAAGCAGTTAAAAGGTGCTATTCAGATCATCCGCCAAAAAACGCCTACAACCAAATAACAACGATCATTATCGTTATTACACAATAAACGTGTCCCGATTAACCGAGTCTCAGTTAATTTGTTGTTGGCCAAGGCTTATGGCTAACTATATCTACCAAGCTGTAGATGGTTTCTAAAAAAACTCAATAGCATTCTACAGCTAATTGTTCAGCGTAACAGTAGTTATGACCTATTAGTTCATATTTTGTACTACTCACTGGTACCGTTCACTTTTTAGATAACGATCAAATATGAACAGCGTCACAAAATCCGAGCCAATTTAAGCGTATTCGCTGCAATTTTCTAATTTTTTGCTATAGTCTAAAAACAAAATATTATATTTGCAGAATAACATGGACAGTTATAGACCAAAAATTTATTACAAAAACCAGGTGGGATTCACCTTGGTTGAGCTAATTATCACCCTCGTCATAGCCGGCATTTTATTAGCAATGGCCGTTCCTAGCTTTAACTCATTTTTAATGAATAGCCGGCTCACCACTCAAATAAATGAACTTGTTAGTGCTATTCAACTCTCACGTAGCGAAGCGATTAAACGAGGGACTAATGTCACTATTTGCAAGAGCTCAAATGGTACATCCTGCGGTACAAGTTGGACCAACGGCTGGGTGGTTTTTGAAGATGCAAATGATAACGGCACGGTTAACGTTGGCGAACCAATTGTACGCATCCACGGCGAATTACGGGGTCTCAATACACTAACATTTGGAACAAAAAGCAGAGTCACCTACACGAACCAAGGACTAGCCCCGGGCTACGACGAAACTTTTGTTCTATGTGATAACAGAGGAGCTAGCTTTGCTAAAGCAGCCACAATATCAAGTATCGGTCGAGTTCGTCTAGCAACTGATAGCAATACTGATGGTATTGTGGAAAATGGAAGTGGAAACAACGTAACGTGTCCATAAAAAATCACTCTATTACCACAAACAATGGCTTCTCCATGGTAGAAGTACTCGTAGCTGTATTAGTACTCGCTATCGGCTTGCTCGGTATCGCTGGATTACAAATTACCAGCATTAAAGCCAATCACACTGCAAATACTCATACCCAAGCTACCCAGTTAGCCTATGACCTTGCCGATAGAATGCGTGCAAACTTACCCGGGACTATTGCCGGTGCATACCTAGCAAACGCAGCGCCAAATGTCGCGTATAATTGTTTTGATGATTTTACGGGCGTGTCTAGCGGAGCGGAAGACTGCAGTCCAAGCGAAATGGCAAAAGCTGATCTAGATTGGATATTTAATTTGGCCTCAAACAATCTTCCTTTTGTTTCCGCTGCAATCAGTTGCACCTCTCCTGGCGGGCTAACTGTAACGGTAGACACGGGCGCAGCTGACTGCGTTCAGGGCTTTAAACACTCCATTACTATCACCTGGAATGAACATGACGGTTCGAATGGCTTGGTTAACAAATCTGCAACTCTAGATTTTCAGCCATGATCACTACAGTCCAATCCAAAAACAAATCACATCAATCAGGAATGACCCTAGTTGAATTGATGGTTGCCTTAACTATCAGTTTAATACTAATCGCTGGCGTCATTCAGCTTTTTGTTTCTAGCAAACAAACATATCGCGTAACAGAAAACGCCTCCCTTGTACAAGAAAGCGGACGATTTGCTATGTATTTTCTGACACAAGATATCCGAATGGGCGATTATTGGGGCTGTCGAGGCTCTCAAATCACCATTGATAATAACCTTAACGCAGACGCAAATTTTGATACGTTTTCAAATGCTGTCAGTGGTGTAGATAATGATGCTACCATCAATAACATTATCAATGGCACTGACAGCATCACCATCAAGTCAACTGCCGGTAGCAACGTTTACTTACTCGACATCCCTGCTAGCACGTCAGCTGATTTAAAAGTAACTGACGACAGCAACCTACAAAAATTTGATATCGTCCTGCTAAGCGACTGCGTTGACGGTGATATATTCCAAATAACAAATGACCCCAGCGTAGGCGGGTCAGTTGGTCGTGACAATATTGTTCACAATCTAGGTCTCGGTACCCCAGGTAACTCAGAGAAAGAGTTGAGAAAAATATACGGGGCTAATGCACAAATATTCAAACTAAATTTTTCTACCTATTCAATTCAAAATGGCGCCAACGGTAAACCCTCACTATTTAGAAGCGTAAACGGTGGTGCCGCCCAAGAGCTTGTTGAAAATATCGAAAATATGCAGATTTTATATGGTGAAGATACCGATAGTGATGGCGCACCTAATTACTACAAGCCTGCAGGTAGTGCGGGGCTGAACATGCTCAATGTTGTCGCGGTTAGAATAAGTATAGTGGCAGTTTCAGTCGATGATAATGTATCTGTACAAGCTAGTACTTATAAGATATTTGACTCTAACATCACACCTACTGACAAACGTATTCGACGTGTCTTCACATCAACTATCGTTGTTAGAAACCGCCTTTCTTAACATGAAACAAGTTACCTTACAAAAGCATCAATCAGGCGTTGTATTATTTGTTTGCTTAATTTTGCTTCTCATTATGACCCTCCTAGCTATTTCCAGCATGGGCACCAGTATTTTAGAAGAGAAAATGGCGGGGAATTATAAAAACACAAACCAAGCATTTCAGTCCGCCGAAACTTCCTTACGAAGTTCAGAGGAATGGCTTGCCGTACAAACTAGCGAGCCAATCCCAAATAATACAGGCTCTAACGAAGTTTGGACGCTTAATTCTCCAGACCCAGATAGCACTAATAACTTGGATTGGTGGAATGAGCTTTCCTCCACATGGTGGGGAGCAAATGCCCGTTCATACGGAGTGGGGCTAACGAACATTAACACACCTCCCTCTTCTCTAATTGAATACAAAACTTTTGTTTCTGACACATTATTGACGGGGACAGGTAACACATCTACGGGCCTTACGATTTATCAAATAACGGCTCGTGGAACAGGTGGCTCAGATCAAGCCAAAGTCTTTCTACAAAGCACCGTCGCTAGAAGGTATTAATTATGTTAAAAATTAAATTATTCATTGGCGCTCTCGTTTGTTTAGCCACGCCTATCGTACATTCAAGCAACTTAGATATAAGTCCTATACCACTGTTTTTAGGCGGTGCAGTAGCGCCTAATATCATGTTTACGCTAGATGATTCTGGCTCTATGCAATGGGAAGTCATGCCCGATGAGAACTTAAATTTCTCTATCTACCTTTTCCCACGTCCTAATGGTTTATATGGCGGAAGCGGTGATTATACAAATCAGGTCCCAAACTTCAATGCTGATAATGTACATAACTTTTTTACCCGCTCTTCAGCAAACAACACTATTTTTTACAACCCTGACATCACCTATGTTCCATGGAGCAATGCTACTGGGACAAGTAGGGGCGACGCAACACCGACCGCCGCGCTGTATAACCCAGAAATCCCTGCATTAGGAAATTTAGATTTAACCGCTCAGCAAACCCAAAGCGCGTGCTGGTTCTCTCATACAACCAGCTTAGGCAGTGCTTTTGGCGACCCATGTATGGGGAACTCAACCTTTTGGCCAATTACTTACTTTAATTACAATGGGGGCAATGTACTAACTGCGGCAAGCTATACTCAAGTACAAATCACCAGCGCTACTAACGCCGCTACTCTTTTTACTAGTCCAAACGGCACAATTCGAACAAGAGACCAAGAAATCCAAAATTTTGCCAATTGGTTTCAATATTACCGTTCACGGATATTAACTGCACGAGCAGGCGTGGGGCGTGCTTTTGCAAAACAAGGTGCCAGTATACGCGTTGGTTTTTCATCCATTAACCAGGGAAGCGCCACTATAGATGGGGTAGCTAGTAGCGGCAGTCTTATTGATGGTGTGCGATCTTTTTCTGGCACTAATCGGACGGACTTTTTTGACAGCCTGTATGGTCATACAATCCCAACTTTTGGCACACCTTTAAGAAGCGCGTTACAAAACGTGGGGGCTTATTTTCAACGAGGTGATAATTCAGGCCCCTGGAGCGAAACACCTGGCACATCCAACACATCTGCTCATTTAACTTGCCGCCAAAGCTATAATATTCTGATGACCGATGGTTATTGGAACGGACCCGACCCAACTGTTGCCAATTCTGACGCAGTTAACGGCTCGACTATGTCTGGGCCAAATAACGCCGACTATCAATATATTGCAGGAGCGCCATACCAGGATAGTACAGCCAATACATTAGCTGATGTTGGTATGGAGTATTGGAAAACAGATCTTCGAACAGATTTGGCAAACGAAGTACCTACCAACGGTCTTGACCCTGCTTTTTGGCAACATTTAGTAAACTTTACAGTTGGCTTAGGTGTTACCGGTTCACTCAACCCGTCTACAGACCTACCCGGACTGAACGCCGGAACAACAAACTGGCCAGCTCCAACCACTAATGCCGCGAAAATCGATGATTTATGGCACACGGCTGTTAATAGCCGTGGCAATTTCTTCAGTGCATCAGACCCTGACACTTTTGCCGACTCGTTATCAGATATCCTATCCAACATTTCCGACAGAACCTCCTCTGCGTCTTCCGTTGCACTAAACTCAGGCACCGTATCGGGAGATAGTAAACTCTTCCAAGCTAAATTTGACAGCTCCGACTGGAGTGGCCAGCTATTAGCTTACCCAATTAATAACGACGGTTCGCTTGGTACCCTTGCTTGGGATGCGGCCCAGGTTATTCCATCCGCTAATAACCGAATAATTATCACTTTTGATGGTACTGACGGCAAACCATTTCAGTGGGCAACTGGAGGGATTTCCACTGACCAACAAACATCCCTAGGCAGCGAAAACGTTTTGAACTATTTACGAGGCGATCAAAGCCAAGAGGCATCAAATGGTGGGCCATATAGGAATAGAACGTCTTTGTTAGGTGATATCGTACACTCTAGTCCAACCTACGTTGGCGCACCTTCGTTAATCTACCCAGATAGCTGGGGCTCAAGTGCCGCTGAAAACAGCGTTCTACATTCTACATTTAAATCATCAAATAGTTCTCGCAGCACCCTAATATATGCTGGCGCAAATGATGGTATGTTACACGCTTTCAGCCCAGACACTGGTATTGAGAAGTTTGCTTACATTCCTAACTCTCTTTATTCAAAGCTAGCTGACCTATCAGACGTAAACTACAGTCATAATTTTTACGTTGATGGTAGCCCAACTGTTGTCGATGTATTCTTTTCTTCAGATAGTGCTTGGCATACCGTACTTGTTTCAGGCCTCAGAGCAGGCGGTCAAGGTTTTTTTGCACTCGACGTTACCGACCCCACGTCCTTCAATACTGAAACAAACGCCGCCACTAATGTTTTATGGGAGTTCAACGACTCTGATGATAGCGACCTAGGTTATACCTTTGGCACACCTAGCATTGTTCGCTTACATAATGGCGCATGGGCTGCAGTTGTTAGTGGTGGATATAACAATACCTATGATGATGACGGCGATGGTGGCAGTACAAATGATAGTACAACCGGAGATGCTGTTTTATTTATTATTGACATAGAAACAGGTGCTCTAATCAAAAAATTTAATACGGAAGTAGGTAGCGCTGAAGACCCAACAGGCAATAACCGCCCTAACGGTCTTTCAAGCCCATCTGTCATTGATACCGATGGTGACTCTATAGTTGATACTATTTATGCTGGCGACCTCTTTGGTAATGTTTGGAAGATTGATATCCGCAATACATCGTCCATAAATTGGGACTTCACTTTTAAGTCCATAGGGAAGCCTGCCCCATTGTTTACTGCCTGTGCAGCTTCAACATGTACTAGTACAAACCGCCAACCTATTACCACTCAAATTCAAGTCGTTCGTCACCCTGTCAACCTCGGGTACTTATTACTTTTTGGAACTGGGAGTTATTTTGAAGTTGGCGAAAACTCCTCCTCTGGACAAACAACTCAATCCGCGTACGGTATTTGGGATAAAGATTTGACATCACTAACTAGTTTTAATCGTGACAATTTGCTTCAACAAAGTATTACGCAAGAAATTAGTCAATTTGGCTTTGATTTACGTATAACAACAGAGAATACTATTAACTGGAACTCTCAATTTGGTTGGTATATGGACTTATTTAACACCGAGTCTGGCAATACAAATAATTATGGTGAGCGTCAAGTAAGTAATATGATCGTTCGAAACGGTCGATTAATTTTTACAACTCTCATTCCATCAGATAACGCATGTGATTTTGGCGGAACAGGCTGGTTAATGGAACTAAACGTTTTCAATGGCTCTAGACTAAACAGTTCTCCCTTTGACTTAAACTCTGATGGTGTTTTTAATCTTAATGACCTTATTAATTTAGGCGACATAGACGGTGATGGCAACGATGACTTTGCTGAAGCTAGCGGCAAAAAATCAACCGTTGGGATTATTCCCACACCGAGTATCACTGAAAATATAGGCGGCAAAACAGAATACAAATACACTAGTGGTTCAACTGGTACTGTTGAACTGACGGTAGAAAACCCAGGCAATAAACCTAGCGGTCGACAATCTTGGCGACAATTATTTTAATTTGGAGGAAGTAATGAGAATGAAAATTATTTATGGGCTAATAGGATTAATCTTATCCTTCTCAATATCTGCTGCTGCCCCATATTTGCAAACTGGAACGGTCTCAAACTATGCTCCGAGAACCGGCATTACAGTCATTAACAATACACAATATCGAGTAAGTGCTAACACTATATGTCGCCAAGTGATTCGACGCGGCGAGTTGGGCCCTATCTTATCTGAAGGGCAATCTATTGGTTTTAATTTTAATAAAGAGTTGGGCCAGGTTCCACAAATTTCTGAAGTTTGGATCCTAAGTAACTAAATATATCATGCACTTAAAAAAAAGAAATTTAGGTTTCACTTTAATTGAACTCATGATTGTTGTTGTCATCATCGGTGTCTTAGCGTCTATCGCTTACCCTGCTTATATAGAAAATGTTAGAACTGCTAAGCGCTCAACTGCACAAGCCGATTTAATGGAAATAGCAAGTGTACTAGAGCGTTATTTTACAGAAAACAACACATATGTCGGTGCTAGCATCCCAACAGGTATAACCTCAGATAGCTATAATTATACCGATCCTATTCCAGGTCTTAGTGCTTCTGCCTATACACTAACAGCTGTTCCACAAGGCGATCAAACCAATGATAAATGTGGAACATTGACGTTATCTCAAGCTGGAGCCAAGACGCCTACTACGGATAAATGTTGGCGTTAAAGCTAAATTCGCGAGTAGCGTTCCTACCATGTTCAATGCGAAGCGCCATTATGACAAAGCTCTTCCTTCCAGCATGAAAAATATTAATCGTGATACTGTGGACTGGCTTTGTTAACCTCGTCTATCATCGCCGTTACGTGGTCGGGGTTGATATCTGGCAATATGCCGTGGCCTAAATTAAAGATATGCTGGTGTCCGTGACCATAATCGGCCAACACGTCGCGTACTTTAGATCGAATAGTATCTGGGCTGGCGTACAAACTGCTTGGGTCCAGGTTTCCCTGTAACACGACCTTATCTTGCGTTAGCTCGCGCGCGAGTTTTAGATCCGTTGTCCAGTCAACACCCAGCCCGTTATAACCTGCTTCGGCCATTGGTTTTAACCAAACACCCGCGCCTTTGGTAAACAGCATTTTTGGAATTTCTGGATTACTGGCCTGTAAGGCCTGAGCAATTTTTCGACTATAAGCGAGGGAAAATGTCTCGTAGTCTTTAGTTGATAAGTTACCACCCCAGGTATCAAACAACATGACTATTTGAGCACCCGCTTCAATTTGCGCCTGTAAATATGAAATGACCGATTGGCAAACAATATCCAATAAACGGTGCATCAACTCCGGCGTGTCATACATCATTTTTTTAATGCGCGCGAAATTTTTGCTGCCGCTGCCTTCGACCATATAGCAAGCTAAGGTCCATGGACTGCCAGAAAAACCAATTAAAGGCACTGTGCCGTTTAATCCTTTTTTGATCGTTGACACGGCGTTCATCACGTACTGCAGTTCTTGATTCGGGTCAGGAACAAACAATTTATCTATATCCGCTTTTGTTCGCACGGTTCGCTCGAACTTCGGCCCTTCTCCTTCTTCGAAATACAAACCGAGGCCCATCGCATCGGGAATGGTAAGGATATCTGAAAATAGAATCGCCGCGTCTAACGGGTAGCGCTCGAGGGGCTGTAAGGTCACCTCGCAGGCTAGTTCTGCATTTTTACACAGGTCGAGAAAACTGCCCGCCTGCGCTCGAGTGGCGCGATACTCTGGTAAATAACGCCCAGCCTGGCGCATCATCCAGACCGGTGTACGCTCAGTTTTTTCACCGCGCAGGGTTCTGAGTATTAAATCGTTTATTGGTTTTGACATGACTAATAATCTACCGCTGAATTATGTGTTTATCTGCTTAAACGTTAAGGTAATCTAAGATACCTTGTGCGGCTTCTCGCCCTTCGTATACCGCGGTAACCACGAGGTCTGAACCTCTGACCATATCACCGCCAGCAAACACCTTCTTATTGCTCGTTTGAAAGCCAAACTCGGCTTGCTCTGGCGCAACAACTCGTCCTTTTTCATCTATATCGATGCCAAAATCGGCAAACCACGGAGACGGGCTCGGCTGAAAACCAAACGCGATAATGATGCTGTCTGCCGCTACTATCTCTTCTGTTCCGGGAACGACCACTGGACTACGACGGCCACGTGCGTCTGGCTCGCTCAATCTTGTCGTCACTAATTTAATCCCTTCTACCTTGTCGGTACCAACAATTTCAATCGGTTGACGGTTCCACAGAAAGTTAACGCCTTCTTCTTTTGCGTTCGTCACTTCTCGTTTTGAACCCGGCATGTTTTCTTCATCACGACGGTAAGCACAGATCACTTCAGTGGCCCCTTGTCGTATACCGGTACGATTACAGTCCATTGCGGTATCACCGCCACCCAACACAACCACACGCTTATCTTTCATATCGATAAACTGGTCGCCCATGATGGTATTAACGCCTTCAAGATCCATCTCACGATTGATATTGGACACCAAATACGGCAGCGCTTCGTAGACGCCATCGAGGTCTTCGCCAGGAAAGCCGCCTTTCATATAAGTGTAGGTTCCCATACCTAAAAAAACGGCGTCGTATTCATCGAGTAATTGCTGAAAAGGAATGTCTTTGCCTATTTCAGTACCGAGTATAAACTCTACGCCCATGCCTTCTAGAATTTCACGGCGGTTTTTCACCACACTTTTTTCCAGTTTGAAAGGGGGTATGCCAAAGGTTAGCAAACCACCTACTTCTGGATAACGGTCATAAACCACTGGTTTCACACCGTTTCGCGTAAGAATATCGGCGCAGCCCAGGCCCGCAGGTCCAGCTCCAATAATAGCAACGCGCTTACCGGTATCTTTAACCGCTGAGACGTCGGGCCGCCAGCCTTGTTTAAAGGCTTCGTCGGAAATATATTTTTCAATAGAGCCAATACTAACCGCACCGAACTCATCATTCAGTGTACAAGAGCCTTCACAGAGTCGATCCTGTGGGCAAATACGGCCACAAATTTCTGGTAACGAATTCGTTTTATGCGATAACTCTGCCGCCTCAATTAAATTACCATCCGCAATTAGCTTTAGCCAGTTAGGGATGTAATTATGTACCGGGCACTTCCACTCGCAATATGGGTTGCCACAATCTAAGCAACGATCGGCTTGCGAAGCCGCTTGTTTAGCGTCGTATTCGCCGTATATTTCTTTAAATTCACCCTTTCTTTGTTCAGCAGGCACCTTGCTCGGATCGAGCCTGGGGACCTCTACAAATTGAAAATTATTAGCCATATCTTTTTCGGTATCTCTAGTCGTTAAGCCGCTTGCGAACTTAATGAGTCTAATAAGGACTTAACGTCAGCGGCTTTCGGCACCACTAACCAGAAGTTATGTACGTAGTCGGCAAAATTATCGAGCATCTGTTGCCCTCTGACACTACCCGTTTCGGCGACAAATTTTTCGATTAAGCCTTGTAAATAATGACGATGTGCCGCCATTGACTCGGTATGTACGCGGTGTATTTCAATCAGCTCGTGATTATAGCGATCAACAAAGCTGCGCGATTCATCTAATACAAAAGCAAAACCACCGGTCATTCCGGCGCCGAAGTTGATGCCCGTTTCACCTAATACCGTGACCACACCGCCTGTCATATACTCACAACCATGGTCGCCGATGCCTTCCACTATCGCCAGCGCACCAGAGTTACGCACTGCAAATCGTTCGCCCGCCAAACCCGCGGCGTATAATTCGCCACTCGTCGCGCCATATAAACAGGTATTACCCATAATGGTCGTTTCATGACTGTTGAACAGACTTTCTGCAGGCGCTTTGAGCACCAACTTACCGCCCGCCATGCCTTTGCCTACGTAATCATTCGCATCGCCTTCCAGTGTCATCTGCAAACCACCCGCATTCCACACGCCAAAGCTTTGCCCGGCAGAACCTTTGAAGTTAATTTGAATCGGCGAATCATCCATGCCTTTGTTGCCGTAACGCTTGGCGATTTCTCCTGACAAACGAGCGCCGATTGAACGATTAATATTGCTGATTTGATAATCAAACGAGCCACCGGTTTTTGCTTCAATGGCGGGCAAAATATCTTTCACCATCTGCTCGGCGAATTCTGCGTTGTCGAAAGGGTCATTTTGCGGCGACACGCAGTGCTGAACTTTACTGTCATTACCAGGAATATAATCCAGGATCGCCTGTAAATCTAAGCCGTGCTGTTTATCAGTTGAACCTTCTATCTGCTCTAATAAATCGGTGCGGCCGATAATATCTTCGAGCTTAGTGAAGCCTAGCTGAGCTAGCCATTCGCGCACCTCTTGCGCCAGGAAGCGGAAGTAGTTCATAACGTATTCAACTTCGCCGTGGTAGTGCTTCATGCGCAGCACATTATCCTGCGTAGCAATACCGGTTGCACAGTTATTGAGGTGACAAATTCGTAAGTATCGGCAACCCATTGCGATCATTGGTCCGGTTCCAAAGCCAAAGCTTTCTGCACCTAAAATAGCTGCTTTAATGACGTCCAGGCCGGTTTTCAAGCCGCCGTCTGTTTGCAAACGAACTTTACCCCTTAGGTCATTCGCCAATAATGTTTGGTGCGTTTCGGCCAGTCCAAGTTCCCAGGGAGAGCCCGCATAACGTACGGACGTTATTGGGCTTGCGCCCGTGCCGCCATCGTAACCGGCGATGGTAATCAAATCTGCATAGCATTTTGCAACGCCTGCGGCAATTGTTCCTACGCCGGCAGCAGACACCAACTTCACCGATACTAGCGCATCGGGATTGACCTGTTTTAAATCAAAAATTAATTGCGCCAGATCTTCTATCGAATAAATATCGTGATGCGGTGGCGGCGATATCAATGCAACGCCTGGCTTTGAGTAACGCAACGTCGCAATCATTTGATTCACTTTATCACCCGGCAGCTGGCCACCTTCACCGGGTTTTGCACCCTGTGCTACTTTAATTTGTAGCACATCGGCATTAACCAGATAATGTGGTGTCACGCCAAATCGACCTGATGCAATTTGTTTGATTTTCGATATTTTATCAGTACCAAAACGCTTTGGATCTTCACCGCCCTCGCCAGAATTAGAACGCCCACCTAATCGATTCATTGCCATAGCGAGTGTTTCGTGAGCCTCTGGAGATAAGGCGCCGAGCGACATCGCTGCCGTATCAAATCGTTTGTACAAACCTTCAGCAGGTTCCACCTCATCTACCGATATTGCGTTGGCTTTATCTAACTTTAAGCTCAACATATCTCGCATACTGGCTGCTGGCCTTTTATTAACCTCATCGGCATAAATGCGGTATTTGTTGATATCACCTGAACGAACCGCATCCTGTAAGGAGTTCACGACATCGGGGTTATACGCGTGATATTCAGCCCCATGAACGTATTTTAGCAAACCGCCCTGTTCTGTTTGTTTACGTGGATTCCACGCCAGTTTGGCCAACTGCTTTTGTTCGTCTTCTAATTGTTTAAAGCCCGCGCCTTGAATTCGACTGGTCGTTCCCTTAAAACAGGCCTTTACGACGTCTTCCTGCAATCCGACTATCTCGAACAACTGCGAGCCGCGATAGCTGGCAATGGTTGAAATACCCATTTTAGACATGATCTTATACAGGCCCTTATTGATACCTTTACGATAGTTTAGCGCTAACGCTGATTCTTCCATATTGCCTATATCGCCTGTCGAGAGCATATTGTTTAATGCTTCATACGCCAGATAAGGGCATACCGCCGTTGCGCCATAGGCGATGAGTGTCGCAAAGTGGTGCGGGTCTCTTACCGTCGCCGATTCGATAACAATATTTGCCTGACAACGTAAGCCGACGCTGACCAGATGGTGGTGCACAGCGCCGGTTGCTAATAAAGCGTGTACCGGTAGCGCGCCTTCTTGCAGGTCTCTATCACTCAGTACAATAACGACGTGATTATCACGTACTTTTTGCTCTACTTGCTGACAGATTAGGCTTACGGTGCTCTCCAGGCTTTGTACTGCCGGATCATATAGAAGACTGATAACCGCGCTTTTATACGCCGTATCTTCAATATTCAGCAGGGCTTCAAGTTTTGAGGCCGACAAAACCGGTGAGTCGACTTCTAAACGATGTGCGTTGTCGGCTGATTCAGCGAATAAATTCTTCTCTTTGCCGAAACTCGTCATCAACGACATGACGACTTGTTCGCGTAATGGATCAATCGGAGGGTTCGTTACCTGAGCAAATTGTTGTCTGAAATAATCGTAAAGGCTGCGAACTTTTCTTGAGAGCACGGCCATAGGAATATCGTCGCCCATCGAGCCAACGGCTTCCTGACCCGCTTTGGCGAGCACTTTCAGGACCTGGTCGCGCTCTTCATAGGTTAGCTGAAACTGTTTTTCATAGACCTTAAGCGTTTCTTTATCGAATGGCAAAAGCGTTAGCGGGTCGGTATTGGTCGCCGTTCTTAATTTTTGAGTATGCTTTGCCAACCATTCTTTATACGGATGGCGTGACTTTAGACGATCATCAATATCCTTCGGCTCAATAATCTCTCCCTTTAGCGTATCTACAGCCAGCATTTCGCCTGGCTTTAAGCGCCCCTTACGTACAACGTCTTCGGGCTTATAATCATAGACGCCCACTTCGGAGGCCAGGGTGATATGACGGTCTTTAGTAATAACGTATCGAGCGGGACGCAAGCCGTTTCTGTCCAGGCAGCAGGCAACGTGCCGTCCGTCGGTCAGAACAATTGCCGCAGGACCATCCCAGGGCTCCATATGCATCGACGAATATTCATAGAAGGCGCGTAGATCAGGATCCATGGTATGTACATTTTGCCACGCGGGCGGAATTAATAAGCGCATTACGCGGAAAATATCCATGCCGCCGGCGATCAAACCGTCGACCATATTATCCAGGCTATTTGAATCTGACCCTTCGCTTGAAACCCAGGGGCGAATATCATCCATATTTGGAATTAACGGTGTTTCAAACGTAAAACTGCGCGCCTGCGCCCAATTCCTGTTACCTCTAATGGTATTAATTTCCCCATTATGCGCAAGGAACCTAAACGGCTGCGCTAAGCGCCATTGCGGAAAGGTGTTTGTTGCAAATCGTTGGTGAAATACGCACTGTGAACTTTCTAACGTAGGTTCGCTTAAATCAGGATAAAAAACGGGCAGGTTTTCTGGCATAACCAGGCCCTTGTATGAAATAACATTTGAGGCCAAACTCGCTACATAAAACACCTCATCAGATAGCTCAATACGTTTTTCTGCACGCCGTCTGGCGATGTATAAATGACGGTCTAGTGTCGCATTATCCATACCCTTCTTGGCGTTAACGAACACTTGCTCAATAACAGGTAAGGTCGCAAATGACTGTTCACCACATGCCTCGGGGTTTATAGGGACCTTGCGCCATACGAGCACCTGCAGTCCTTCTTTTTCGATTTCTTCTTGTAAAACCGTTTTTCCTTGAAGGGCTTTGGCGCTATCCTGATTTAGGAATACCATGCCGACAGCAAATATTTCAGTTGGTGTTGCGTTCAACTCCAGCGCTTTTGCGCGCATGAATTTTTCAGGGGTTTTTAACAGCAAGCCACAGCCATCGCCCGACTTCCCGTCAGCTGCTATCGCTCCTCGATGGGTTAATCGCGCTAAAGAATCTATGGATGTTTGGACTAACCAATGGCTCGGCTTATCATCAATATGAGCGATGAGTCCAAATCCACAGCTGTCCTTCTCAAACGCTGGATCATATAACCCAGCTTGTGGGATAGAGGTTTGTTTCACTAGGCCAACCTACTGTGCTTAATTATTAATAAAGGGGACTTGCTTTACGCAAGTCGGCCAGAGATTATAGCCATTTTGACGACTTTTTTCAATTTGAAAATTTACTCCCCCTGAACCCCGCTATAAACAGGAACCACAATTAAAGCACGACATGAGGAATCTTCTATTTTTCAGCCCTTTTAAATGACCGCCAGCCTCAATTTTCTATGAACAATTCGAGACGAACACCTTTAAAATTACGCAACCAGGGCTTCAACTTGCCGAGCGACGCGGGCATGGACTTTAATGCTTTGCTCGCTTCTGTTTTATTTACAAAATCGCCATAAAGAACGCTGAACCACTGGCCTTTATTTCTTTTGTTTTTGAAGTAAATAAGGTTCTTAAGATCTTTATGTCGTGCGACGAATTCTTTTGCGGCCTGTTCCGTAGAGACGCCGAGCAATTGCAGTGTGTAATGCCCTGCCTCTCTTCCTTTAATCCATTTATGATTAATTTCGAGTGCAGCTGGTGTTTTTTCTGGGTCCGATATTAGCGCTTCTTTCTTTTCCTCTATAGGTAGCACTTGTGTCTTTAGCGTTAGCTCCGGTTTCTGTTCAACAGCTTTAGCCGTTGCTTTGTCCTTAAGCTGCTTTTTATTACTCACCGTTTTCGGGTCTACTTCTATAGTATCTACGTTCGGCGCGAGATCACCGTCACTCAAAGGAGCCGCTGCAAGAGCGATGACTTCCTCTTGCTTATTTTTTACTTTATCGCGCAATGGCTGATCCTTATTCACACCCGTCGCGCCCAAAGTCGTAACGCTAACGAGCTTATTTTCCGACTTAATGATCGTCGCCGGTTTGTTTATTTCAGCGGCTCGATTTTTATTGGCAGGCTCTTCATCACCCCGCGGAAATAAATCGAAGATTACCAGCGTAGCGATAATGAGTAGCGCCACCACGATCCACTTTACCGATAGCCCGTTGAACGGGCTTTTCTTTTCTACATCGCCAACCGCTACCTGCGCCATCTGATCCAGCGCATCATTAATTCGACCGGGCAAACCACCTGTTTCAATAAATAACACAACGCTATCGATAGCGGCTATGTTTACAAAATCCAGGCCTTTTGTCTGCACCCTGGATTTAGCGTAGTCGAATGTTTCTTTTTGCGATAAAGGCTCTATATCTATTAATTGGCAACGCGCCTCGACGTCCTCAGACAAGTTGTCAGATGAAGTCAACAACAGGTGCAGGCAGTCGTGACTTTGCGCTAATTGGAATATAAATTCGAGTCGATTTGAATCTAATTGATGAACGTCCTCAACGCATATAATGACCGTCTTAGCTGCCTTTGACCAGGATGCAAACCTAACCAGTAGCGGCTTCTCGCTCTCATCTAATTCATCGAAGGCTTTTGCAATAACTGCTAGCGGCTCATCACTACCCATCATTT